>NZ_JBSFWR010000066.1:0-47418 GCF_053594915.1 Kitasatospora sp. NPDC002543
GGTCCTCCAGGAGCCGATGGACCAGCCCTACGGGGTGCGCGACTGCGCCTTCCGGGACCCGTCGGGCAACATGCTGCGCTTCAACCAGCCGCGCAGCCGCGCCGACCACCAGGACCAGCACCAGCATCAGCACCAGCGGGGTCTCCCAGCCGCCGGTCAGCTGGCGCAGCGCGCCCGCGCCGACCGGGCCGACCGCCGCGACCAGATAGCCGATCGCCTGCGACATCCCGCTCAGCTGGGCGGCACCGGCGGCGGTGCGGGTGCGCAGCACGATGAACGCCAGGCCCAGGCCCAGCGAACCGCCCTGCGCCACGCCCAGGATGGTCGCCGACACCCACGCGGCGGAGACCGGCGCGACCAGCAGCAGGGCGATGCCCAGCCCGTTCATGGCGACCATGGCCAGTGCCAGCCCGCGCTGGCTGGTCATCCGGCCGGCCAGCAGCGGCACCAGGAAGGCGCCCGTGACCTGCACCAGGTTGGAGAAGGCGAAGACCAGGCCGGCCTGGCCGCGGTCCATGCCGTGGTCGGCCAGGATGGTCGGCATCCAGGCGACCAGGGTGTAGACCAGCAGCGACGAGATGCCCATGAAGAGGCTGATCTGCCAGGCGAGCGGGGACTTCCAGATGCCCTCGATCGGCTTGGCCGGCGCGGCGGCCGGGGCCACCGCCCCCTGCTGCTCCCGCTGCCGCTCCTGGCGGGAGCGCAGCACCTGCGGCAGCCAGGCCACCGCGGCGATCAGCGCGAGCAGCGACCAGGCGCCGAGCGAGGCCTGCCAGCCGCCGCCGAGGGCGTGCTCCAGCGGGACGGAGGTGCCGGCCGCGAGCGTGGCGCCGACCAGCATGGTGGTCGAGTAGACACCGGTCATGGTGGCCGCGCGGTCCGGGAACTCGCGCTTGACCAGACCCGGCATCGACACGTTCAGCACCGCGATCGCCACACCGATGATCACGCAGCCCGCGTACAGGGCCGCCACCGAGGGCAGCACCCGCAGCAGCACGCCCGCGCCGAGCACCAGCACCGCGCCGAACACCACCCGCTCGGCGCCGAAGCGGCGGGTCAGCCGCGGGGTGAGCGGGGCGCCGACGCCCTGGAACAGCACCGGGACGGTGGTGATCAGCCCGCCCACGGTGGCGGACAGTCCGAAGGTCTGCCGGATCTCGCCGACCATCGGGGAGACCGCCGCCAGACAGGCGCGCATGTTCAGCGCGACCAGCACGATGCCGGTCAGCATCAGGAGCGGATGGGCCAGCCGGCTGCGGACGGGGAGCGGGGCAGAAGTGGTGACAACCGGCTGCTGGGCACGGGTGACGGCCATGGGTGTGCTGTTCTTTCGTGAATGTGCGGGGAAGGCGGACGGCGGAAGGGAGGCTCGCGCCGTCCTACTTCCGGGCCGCGATGGCCGCGAGCAGCTGCTCGACGGCCGCGGTGGGCTCGGCGAGCAGCGCGCGGGAGGCTGCCTCGGCCCGGTCCGGGTCACCGCTCTCGATCGCGTCGACCAGTGCCTCGTGGGTGGCCACGACGGCCTCGGGCATCTCGTGGTCGCCGAAGGCGGAGGTCATCGCCTCGCGGACGGAGGCGCCGAAGTAGCGGTACACCTCGGCCAGCGCGGGGTTGTGCGCGGCCTCGACGACGGCGGTGTGGAACTCCAGGTCGTGCTCGACGGTGGCCTCGCGGCTCGCCCGCTCGGGGTGGGCCGCGAACACCTCGGCCTCACGGGCCAGCGCGGCGCGCATCCGCTGGACGTCCTCGGGGGTGTGCCGCAGTGCGGCCAGCCGGGCGCCCTCGGTCTCCAGCGCCGCTCGGACCTCCAGGACGTCCCGGATGCCGGAGCGCTGCACACCGCGCAGCACCGCCGCCGGGTCGCTGGTGGAGCGGACGAACGTGCCCTCGCCCTGCCGGGAGACCAGCATTCCGGCGTGCACCAGCACCCGGATCGCCTCCCGCACGGTGTTCCGCCCGACGCCCAGCTGCTCGGCCAGCTCGTGCTCGGTGGGAATCCTCGACCCCACCGGCCACACTCCGCCGGCCAGCTGCTCCCGCAGCTGCTCGATGGCGGTGTCCACCAGGGAACGTCGCCCGGCCGCCTGCAGACCGCCGCTCATGCCGGACCTCCCTTCCCGCCGTGCACCGATGACCACCTCGGTCGTCGGTCATCCTACAACCACTTGCCCGGTCATCCTACAACCCATCCCCGACCTGCCCGAACCCCCGATCGGCCCTCCCGGAACGGCCCCCGTACCGGCTCCGTACCGGCCCCGCACCGGCTCCGGAGACGACTGTTCCCCGCACCCCCTCGGGGGTGCGGGGAACCGGCAGTGCCTGGTGCGTCGGCGTCCCGCGCCGGCTTCCGCCGGGCCGGGCGGGTCAGGGCCGCGGGTAGAGGCGCTCCAGGACCACGGCGACGCCGTCCTCGTCGTTGCCGGCGGTGACGGCGTCCGCGACGGCGAGGAGTTCCTCGTGGGCGTTGGCCATGGCGACGCCGTGGGCGGCCCAGCCGAACATCGGGACGTCGTTGGGCATGTCGCCGAACGCGATGGTGTCGGCGGCGCGCACGCCCAGGCGGCGGGCCGCGACGGCCAGGCCGGTGGCCTTGGACAGCCCGAGCGGGAGCAGTTCGACCACGCCGGCGCCGGCCATCACCACGCCGACCAGGTCGCCGGCGGCGCGGCGGGCGGCCTCGGCGAGGGCGTCGTCGGTGAGCGCGTGGTGCTGGATGTACAGCTTGCTGAGCGGAGCGCCGAGCAGTCCGTCGCGCTCGACCCGGACGACCGGCAGGCGGGAGCCGATCTGCAGCTCGTAGCCGGGACCGGCCAGCACCTGGCCGTCGAGGCCGTCCTGGTTGGCGGCGATGGCCAGCGGGCCGGTCTCGGCCTCGATCTTCTCGATCGCGAGCGCGGCGAGCCGTCGGTCCAGGGTGAGCGAGGTGAGCAGCTTGTGCGCGCCGGCGTCGTACACCTGGGCGCCCTGGCCGCAGACCGCTATCCCGGTGTAGCCGATCTCGTCGAAGACCGGGCGGGCCCAGACCGCCGAGCGCCCGGTGACGATGATGTGCAGCGCGCCCGCGCCGGTGGCCGCGGCCAGGGCGGCGCGGGTGCGCTCGGAGACGGTCTCCCCGCTGGTGAGCAGGGTGCCGTCGAGATCGGTGGCGACCAGCCGGTAGGGCAGGTCGCCACCGCCGGGGGAGCCGGGGCTGGGGCTGGTGGTGCTCATGGGCCGTACGTCTCCCGGGAGTCGCGGGTGGTGCTGGGTGGTGCGGACCGGGTTACTTGACCGGCTCGAGGACGGTCCGCCCGCCGAGGTACGGCCGCAGCGCCTCGGGCACGACGACCGAGCCGTCGGCCTGCTGGTGGTTCTCCAGGATCGCCACGATGGTGCGCGGGACGGCGACCAGGGTGCCGTTCAGGGTGGCGAGCGGGCGGGTCTTGCCCTCCTCGCGCATCCGGATCGACAGCCGGCGGGCCTGGTACTCGGTGGTGTTGGAGGTCGAGGTGACCTCGCGGTACTTGCCCTGGGTGGGGATCCACGCCTCGATGTCGAACTTGCGCGCGGCCGAGGCGCCGAGGTCGCCGGAGGCGACGTCGATGACCCGGTACGGCAGCTCCAGCGCGTTGAGGAAGTCCTTCTCCCACTGGAGCAGGCGGCGGTGCTCGTTCTCCGCGTCCTCCGGAGTGGTGTAGACGAACATCTCCACCTTCTCGAACTGGTGGACGCGGATGATGCCGCGGGTGTCCTTGCCGTAGGTGCCGGCCTCGCGGCGGAAGCAGGACGAGTAGCCGGCGTAGCGCAGCGGCAGCTTGTCGGCGTCGAGGATCTCGTCCATGTGGTACGCCGCCAGCGGGACCTCGCTGGTGCCGACCAGGTACCGGTCGTCCTCGGCGAGGTGGTACACGTTCTCGGCGGCCTGGCCGAGGAAGCCGGTGCCGTCCATGGCGGCCGGGCGGACCAGGGTCGGGGTGATCATCGGGACGAAGCCGGCCGCGGTGGCCTGGGCGATCGCCATGTTGACCAGGGCGAGCTCCAGCAGCGCGCCGACGCCGGTCAGGTAGTAGGAGCGGGCACCGGCGACCTTGGCGCCGCGCTCGGTGTCGATCGCGCCGAGGATCTGGCCGAGCTCGACGTGGTCGCGGGGCTCGAAGCCCTCGGCGGCGAAGTCGCGCGGGGTGCCGATCTCCTCCAGGGTGACGAAGTCCTCCTCGCCGCCGACCGGGGCGGCCGGGTCGATGAGGTTCGCCAGCGAGCGGAGCAGGCGGTCGGCCTCCTCCTTCGCCGCGCTCTGCTCGGCGTCGGCGGCCTTGACCTCGGCGGCCAGGTCCTTGGTGCGCTGGAGCAGGGCGGTCTTCTCGTCGCCCTTGGCCTGGGCGACCTGCTTCCCGAGCACCCGCTGCTCGCTGCGCAGTTCGTCGAAGCGGCTGCCCGAGGACCGGCGCCGCTCATCGGCGGAGAGGAGGGCGTCGACCAGGTCGACGTCCTCGCCACGGACGCGCTGCGAGGCGCGCACTCGGTCAGGGTCCTCACGAAGCAGGCGAAGGTCAATCACAGGCCCAAGCGTACCGGGCGCCCGTTCCTCCACCGGTACCGCTTTTTCCCTGGGGATAACTCGGCCGATCCTGTGGATAACTCCTGTGGGGAACCTTCCCGGGTCGAGTTATCCACAGGCGGGGGCCCGGGCCTGTGGATCAAAGGGGAGGATCGTCTTCCGCGTGAACGAACCAGGGAATTGAGGTTTCAAACCTCAATCAACCTTCTCGGGTGAGGGAATTGAAGCACTCGGACGGGTGATTTGCTGGCAACCGGGTGACTCTGGTCCGATTGGTCATCTCTGCGACGCAAACCGATGGTCCGACCGGTTCTGCGCAATGGCTATACCGGTTTGTCGACTCGTCCCCAGGCCTGTGGATAACTCCGGGCTGTGGACAGCCGGCGCCCCTGTGGACAGCGGCCTCCGGCTCCGGGCGGCCTGTGGACGACGGGGAGGGTCACGCGACCCGCCTGATCGAACCGGTCCGAAACAGTCGGAAAAGGTCGGAAAGACAAAAGATGTCACCGGGGTGTCCGGGGGTGCCGGACACTCCGCCGGCTTCAGATGTCGCCGCGGCCGTCGAGCGCGCGGGAGAGCCAGTCCGCCGCCGAGGTGAAATCCTCGTCCGAGGTCCCCGGCCGCCGGTGGGTCGACTCCTGCCGGTCGGCACGCGGATAGGAGCCGAGGTACCGCACCTGGGGGCAGATCCGCTTGAGGCCCATCATCGCCTCGGCGACCCGGCGCTCCGACAGGTGGCCCTCGCAGTCGATCAGGAAGCAGTAGCTGCCCATGCCCTCGCCTGTCGGGCGGGACTCGATCCGCATCAGGTTGACCCCGCGCACCGCGAACTCCTGGAGCAGCTCCAGCAGCGCACCCGGGTGGTCGTCCGGCAGCCAGACCACCATCGAGGTCTTGTCCGCGCCGGTCGGCGAGGAGACCCGCCCCGGGCGGCCGACCAGGACGAACCGGGTGGCCGCGCTCTTCGCGTCCGCGATCTCCTTGACCAGCGGCTCCAGCCCGTAGATCGGCGCCGCGAACTCGCCCGCGAACGCGCCGTCGTAGCGGCCCTCGGCGACCAGCCGGGCGCCGTCCGCGTTGGAGGCGGCCGACTCCCACTTCGCGTCCGGCAGATTGGCCGCCAGCCAGCGCCGCACCTGCGGCTGGGCCACCGGGTGGCTGGTCACCGTCCTGACCCCGGACAGCTCGGTGCCCGGCCGCACCAGCAGCGCGAAGGTGATCGGCAGCAGCACCTCACGGTAGATCATCAGCGGTGTGCCGGCGGCCAGTTCGTCGTTGGTCGCGGTGACCGCGCCCTCCACCGAGTTCTCGATCGGGACGAACGCCCCGGCCGCCTCCCCGCCGCGCACCGCGTCCAGCGCCAGCGCCACCGAGGACAGCGGCACCAGCTCCCGGGTCGCCGCCTCGGGCAGCGTGTGCAGGGCCGCCTCGGTGAACGTGCCGGCCGGTCCGAGGTAGGTGTAGCGGGTGGCCGACATGACGCCTCCGTGGGATCTCGGTGCCGCGTGGGCAGGGTGTGCCGAAGCAGCGGGGTGTGCCGAAGCAGTCACCCTAACGATTCCGCGGCCCCGGCAGGAAAGCGTTCCAGTGGCCGGGACCGCGGCGGTGAACTCCGGTGGAACCAGGGGGTCCGGGGGGATCCCCGGCGGATCCCCCGGGACACCCGCGGCTACCCCTCCAGCAGCTGCTGGCCGAGGTACCCGCCGGGCGGCGGGCCCGGCGGCAGCGCGTACAGGCCGCTCGCCTCGTGCCGCAGGAAGCGGGAGAGGCCGTCGCCCCGGGAGAGCTTGCGCTGCACCGGGGTGAAGCCCCTGCGCGGGTCGGACTGGAAGGCGAGGAAGAGCAGCCCGGCGTCCGGCGAACCGTCCGGCAGCAGCCCGTCGTGGTACGAGAAGCCGCGCCGCAGCATCGCCGCCCCGCCGTTGGCCGCGGGGGCGGCGACCCGGACGTGCGCGTCGGAGGGGATCGCCAGGGCGCCGTCCGCGTCCTGCGCGGCGAGGTCCACCGGGGACCGCTCGCCGGCCCCGGCGGGTGCGCCGAGCGGGGCTCCGTCCGACTTGCGCCGCCCGATCACCCGCTCCTGCCGCTCCACCGGCAGCGCCTCCCAGTGGTCCAGCAGCATCCGGATCCGCCGGAACACCAGGTACGAGCCGCCGGCCAGCCAGGCCGGCCCGTCGCCGCCCGCGGCGCAGAACACCGTGGCGGCGAAGCCCTCCTCCTCCGGCCGGGGGTTGTTGGTGCCGTCGATCTGGCCCATCAGGTTGCGTCCGGTCACCGGCCGGGCGGCGGCGCCGGGGGTGCGGGCGAACCCGGCCGACTGCCAGCGCAGCGCCGCGGTTCCGGTCGCCAGCCGCTGGAGCACCCGCAGGGCGTGCACCGCGACCAGGGCGTCGTCCGCGCCGATCTGGACGAAGAGGTCGCCGTCGCCCCGGGCCGGGTCCAGCACGTCACCGGGGAAGGCCGGCAGCGGTTCGAGCCCGGGCGGGCGGCGGTCGGCCAGCCCGGCCCGGTCGAACAGCGAGGCCCCGAAGCCGACCGTGACGGTCAGCGAGCAGGGGCCGGCGTCCAGCGCGACCTGGTTGTCGAACTCCTCGGCCGGCTCCCCGGCGGTCAGCCGCTCGGCGGCCTTCGTCCAGCGCTGCAGCAGGGTGCGCAGCCCGTCCCGGCCGACGCCCTCGGCCAGGTCGAAGGCGGCCAGCTGGACCCTGGCCTGCGCCGGGTCGGTGATCCCGGCCTGGTGCTCGCCGCGGAACGGCACCCGGGCCGCGCCCAGCGTCCCGCCGGCCGAGCCCCCAGCGAGCGCCGAGCGGCCGGTCCGCCCGTCCAGGGCGACCGCCCCGGCAACACCCGCGCCGGCGCCCGCCAGCAGCCCGGCCCCGGCGGTGCCGAGCAGTGCCCGCCGGGTGAACCCCGCCGGCCCGTGGCCCGCCGACGGCTCCTGCCCCTCCGGTCCGTGCCCCGCCGACGGCCCGTGCCCCGCCGGACCCTGCTCCGTGGAAACGTCCGTCATCCCGCTCACCCGATCTTGAACTGCTGGGTCGGGGTGGTCTGGTCGATGTCGGAGGACCGGATCTGCACCGACACCACCCAGGTGCCCGCCAGCGGCAGCTGCGCGGTGCCGCTCCAGCGGCCGGTGCCCTCCGGGGTGAGCGCGACCGGCAGGGGGCCGAGGTCGCGGTCCGGCAGGGTGAAGGCGAGCTGCACCTCGGGGACGTCCACCGGCTGCCCGTCCGCGCCGTCCAGCGCGAGCTTCACCTCGTTCGGCCCGGTCCGGGCCGGGTTGAGGGTCACGACCGCGGTGCCCTTGGCGTTCGGCGTCCGGCCCTTGGTGTCGTACGGGAGCTTGAGCTCGACGGTCCGGCCCGGCTCGGTCTGCGGTGCCGCCGCGGGCCCGCCGGCGGCCGGAGCCGTGGCGGCCCCCGCCCCGACCTCGCTCGCCACCCGTCCGGGCGGGGAGTTGGTGAGCATCGTGGTGACCACCAGCACCGCCACCGCGACCAGGGCCTCGACCAGCACCGAGCGGCGCAGCCCGGCCCGGGTCGGGGTCAGCCCGCGGTCGCGTCCGGCGCTCCGCAGGGCGGCCCGCTGACGCTCCAGCTGTGCCTGCCGGGCCGGGTCCTCGCTGTGCGCCGCCACGGCGACCGGCTCCGGCAGTTCGGCCGGTGCGACCTCCACCGCCTCGGCGGGGGCCGAGCGCAGCCTGGCCAGCCAGGAGCGGGAGATCCAGGCGACGCCGAGCATCGCGACCACGCAGCCGCTCTTCACCAGCAGCAGCCGCCCGTACTCGGTCCCGGTCAGCGCGCCCCAGCTGCCCAGGCCCCGCCAGGACTGGTAGATCCCGGTCGCGGCCAGGACGGCCACCGAGCCGAAGGCGATCTTCGAGAAGCGGTCCACCACCTCGGCGCCGACGCCCTCGCGCAGCGCGACCAGCAGCGCGGCCAGACCGCCCAGCCAGAGCGCCATCGCGATCAGGTGCAGGATGCCGAGCGGCAGCGCCAGCCAGACCTGGATGCCCACCGAGGCGTGGTCGGCGCCGACCCAGGTCGCCGAGAGGGCGACCGCCAGCACCAGGCCGGCCACGCCCAGGCCCAGCCGGACCTCGCGCTGCGGCCGCTCGGCGGCCCGCCGCTCCAGCTCGCGCAGTTCGGCGGCCTCGGCGTCGTCCTCGGCGGCCGCCGGAGCGTCGGAGAATCCGTTCTCCTCCTCGTCGCGCGGCTTCGGGACGACCGGTCGCGGCGGCTGCCCCAGCTGCCCGACCAGCAGCGACAGGAACACCCCGCCGGCCGCGAGCAGCAGCAGCCGGGCGGCCAGCGCGGTGCCGATCCGCTCGTCCAGCGTGGCGCGCACCAGCGACAGGTCGAAGGCCTGCCCGATCCCGGAGCCGCGCTCGTACGGGCCGCGCAGCATCAGCACCGCGACGGTGGAGACCAGCAGCGCCGTCCAGCCGGTCATCAGCAGCCGCTGCACCCGGCGCCGGGCGGTGCCGGCCGGCCAGCAGAGCAGGACGAAGGCGGCGACGCCGACCAGCAACGCGAAGGCGGCGTAGGCGACGGTGCGCCCGGTGCCGTACAGGGCGGCGACCAGGCCGTCCGCCTCGGCGCCCTGGAGCGCGGTGGCCGACACCGAGGTGTCCGAGGGCGCGCCGATGGAGAAGGTGAACGCCCCGCCGACCGGGTGGGAGTCGTCCGAGACGGCCCGCCACGCCACCGTGTACGTGCCGTTGGCGAGCCCGTCCCGCAGCCCGACCCGGGCGGTGTTGCCCTTGCCGTCGGCGTGCGCCGGGTTGCCGGTGTCGACGGCCTTGCCGGCCGGGTCGAGCACCCGGACGGAGTCGCCGGAGAGGGAGACGGACTCGCTGAAGGTCAGCGTCACCGCCTGCGGAGCGGTGGCGACCACCGAGTTCTGCCGCGGGTCGGTGGAATCCAGGGTGGCGTGCGCGGAGGCCGGCCCGGCGCCCGCGAGCATCAGCGCGAGCAGCGCGCCGAGCACTCCGAGCACCCCGGCGATCCGGCGGTGGGTGGCCTTCTCCAGGCCGGCCGACTGCATGGTGGCGGTCCCCTAACTCTGGCCGGGGCGGTAGGTGAGCTCCTTGACCGGCACCTTCACGGAGATGGTGCCGGACTTGGCGAAGGTGAGGTCGAGCTCCAGCTCGTCGCCGAGCGACGGGGCCTTCTGCCATCCCATGATCATGAGGTGGTTGCCGCCCCGGGCGAGCTGCAGCGCGCCGTGCGCGGGGACGTCCAGGCTGTCCACCTGCTCCATGGTCGACGCCGTCGAGCGGTGCATGGTGACGGACTCGGCGGCCGGGCTGGTCACCTTGAGCAGCTGGTCCTGGCCGCCGTCGTTGCGGACGGTCAGGTAGCCGGCCGCCATGCCGCCGGCAGGGGGCAGCGGGATGTAGGAGTCGGCGACGCTGAGCCTGGCCGGGCCGGTGGAGGCGCCGCCCCGGGCGTTCGCGCCGCCGCCGGTGCCGCCGCCCGTGCCGCAGGCGGCCAGGATGGCGCCGCCGCCGAGGGCCGTCGCGACGACGGCGCCGAGCAGGGCGCTGCGGCGGAAGCGGCTGGTTCCGGTCTGCGCCGAGCTCACGCCGCGACCCCCTTGGCGAGCAGCGGCAGGTCGTGCTCGTAGGTCTTCTCCTCGGTGCCGCTCATGTAGAGCACGTGCGCCTTGTCGTCCGAGGGGAGGAAGGCCAGCACCTGGGCGCCGTGGGTGGAGGTGACGGTGCCGTCCCCGTTGACCACCGGGTCCTCGATCATGATGCCGAGCGACTTGGCCGCGGTCTTCACCTTGGCCAGGTCCCCGGTGAGGCCTATGAAGTCGCTGCCCATCGAGTCCAGCCAGGTGCGCAGCACCTTGGGGGTGTCGCGGTCCGGGTCGGTGGAGACGAAGACGACGTTGATCTTCTGGCGCTCCTCGGCGGGGAGCGCCTTCATCGCGACGCCGATGTCGCCCATGGTGGTCGGGCAGACGTCCGGGCAGCTGGTGTAGCCGAAGAACAGCAGGGTGGCCTTGCCGTTGGTCTGCTGCCGCAGGTCGAAGGGCCGGCCGTCGGTGTCGGTCAGCTGGAGGTCCGGCTTCTCGAAGTTCTTGGCGAGCTTGGTGCCCTGGTACGGGGTGTCCTCCTTCTGCCGGGTGACCTTGGCGGTGGTGGAGTCACCGCCGGAGGAGCCGCAGGCGGAGAGGGTCAGGGCGGCGGCCAGCGCGAGGGCGGCCGCGCCGGCCAGACGGGTGGTGCGGGGCATGGGAGTTCCGATCGTGCGCGGTGGACCGCCGGCGGGCCGTACCCGGGGTGCGGGTACGGCCCGCCGGCGCGGGGTTCAGGAGGCGGAGCCGCTCTTGCGGCGCAGGCCGAGCACGCCGACGGCGGTGCCGATCACGCCGACCACGATGCCGACCACGCCCAGGGCGCGGGCGGTGGAGTCGCTGGACTTGGCGTCGCCGGCGGAGGCGGCGTGGTCGGAGCTGTCCCCGTGGGCGCCCGCGGCCGGGGAGGCGGTGACGCCGTGGCCGTCGCCCTCGGCCGCCTTGGTGAGCTTCAGGACGGGCGCGGGCTTGGCCGGCTCGGGCTGGCCGTCCTTGCTCTCGTCGATCCAGCGGGCGATGTCGCCGTTGTCGTAGGTCTGGAGGGTCTTGAACTCCAGGCTGTCGGCGTCGGTCGGCAGCGGGCCGAGCGAGACCCGGAACTCCTGGAACTGACCGGGGGCGATCTTGGTGCCGGCGTCGGCGGTCCAGGTGATCTTGGAGACGGCCTCGGTGACGTCGTTGCCGTGCACCTTGATCGGCTTGTCGAGCTTGGCCTTCTCGACCGTGGCGGTCCAGCCCGGCAGCGGCAGGGTCCGGACCGAGGCCAGCGGGTGGTCCAGCGGGAGGTTGACCTCCAGCTTCACCGTGCTCGCGGTGTCGCTCTCGTTCGGCACCCGGAAGTCGACGGCCGTGTAACCGCCCTGGGCGGCCGCACCCGGGTTCACGGTGACGTGCGCGGAGGCGGGGCCGGCCAGCGCCACCACGGAGGCGGCGGCGGTGAGGGCGACGGCGGCGATGCGGCGGATGGGAAGGGAACGCATGATGCGGGTCTCCGATCGGAGCTCGGCGGCCGTGCTACCGGGCGACGGACGTGAGCCGTACCGCGGGGGCCGCGCGTGGGGACGTGGGAGCAGTGCCTCGGGCCGCCCCGGTGGTCGGGGAACGGCCGGACGGTGCGCACGCCGGGCGTCCGGTACGGCCGCGGGGCCGCCAGGAGACGCCGGTCAGTACGCGAGGGCCCCGCACGGCGGGCCGCGCCGCACCACGCTGTGCCGCAGCGCGGCACCCGTCGGGAGCGGGACCTCCCCGCCCGGGCCACCGAACCGGCGGGCCGGGCCGGCCGTGCCGAACAGGCCGCGCAGCAACGCGGCCACCAGGGCGAACGCCGTACGCAGCGGCGCCGCCCAGTGCTCCCGGGCCGCCGTCGCGGCCACCCGCAGCAGCCGCCACAGCGCTGCCTCGCCGCGCCGCAGCCACCAGCCCGCGACCAGCGCGGCGCCCAGGTGCCCGGCCAGCATGGACGGCGTCATGCCGAACAGGCCGGCCTGCCACCAGGGCGCGGCGGCGAACGCGTGGGGGTCCAGGCCCGCGGAGGAGACCAGTTGCTCCGGGGACGGGCCGCCGGACAGGCCGGCCAGGGTGCCCGGACGGGACTCGTTGCAGATCAGCCGGCCGGCCACCTGCGGCACGGTCAGCGCACCGGAACCGCCGTGGTGCGCGCCGGCCGCGGAGCCGGCGAAACCGTGGAAGCCGTGGAAGAGGCAGTGCAGCCCGAGCTGCCCGGCACCGAGCGCCCCGGCGATGGCCGCCAGCGAGCGCTCCCGCCCGCCGCAGACCGCCGCGAACGCCAGCACCGCGGCGAAGCCGAGCGCCAGCGCGGCCGGCGCCACGTTCCCGCCGCCCGCCAGGGTGTGCCCGGCGGCCGCTATCAGGGTGCACACCAGGGCGAACGGGACCGCCCGGGCAAGCCGCAGGTCCCAGGCGGCGGCCCCCACCGGCTGAGCCGGTCCGGGGGCGCCCGGGAGCGGGGCGGCGGCGAGGGCAGTCATGGCCGGGCCATCCTCTCATTGCGTACGCCGCCGACACGGGCAGGGTGGGAAATCCCTACGAATGCCCCTTTCGGCGGCGGCGTGCGAAGGGGCGTACGCGTCGCCCGGCACAGACCCCGCCTCCCGGTCCATCCGCCGAACGGGCGGTAGCGGCCCCCGGGCACGGTTCACCCGGGAATCGCCCGGAGATACCTAGTTGTATGTGGAGCCGCAGCCAGGAGGGACCTCCCGTGGACATCTGGTGGACTCTGCACCTCAAACGCGACCCGGCCAGCGTTCCGCTGGCCCGGCGCATCCTGCTCGGTGCGATGGCGACGGCGGGCGTCGACCCGCAGATCGCGGACGACCTCGGCGTCGCCCTCACCGAGGCCTGCGCCAACGCCGTCGAGCACGGCGCCACCGGGCGGCCCGACGACGGCTTCCAGGTCACCGCCTCGATCTGCGGCGACCGGCTGCGGATCGAGGTCACGGACTCAGGCCCCGGCCTGCCCGCCCCCGCCGCGTCCGCGCCCGTGAGCCGCCCGGCCGCCCCGGCCCAGGTCCGCCCCGAGGCGGCCGGCCGGGCGCCCCGCCGCACCCGCCGCGGCCGCGCCACCGTCCCGGCCCGCGTCCTCACCGCGCACCGCCCCCGCCGCGACGGCCACCCGTACGACACCCACGTCCTGCCCCACCGCCCCAGCGCCCCCACCCTGCGCCCGGTCGACCTGGACACCCTCCCGGACCTCACCGCCGAGTCCGGCCGCGGCCTCTTCCTCATCCACGCCCTCACCGACCACGTCCAGCTCCGCAACCACCCCCTGCGCGGGGCGATCGTCAGCTTCGACAAGATCCTCAAGTGGCAGGACGGCGCGCTGCTGCGGGCGGCCTCCTGAGTGCGGCCGCCCGGGCGGGGCGAAGTGCGGCTGGAATCCGTTGACTTGGGCCCCGGAGCCGCTGTGCTCCGGGGCCGTTCGTCCACGCACTCACCGGTCGGATCGCCCCGGGGCGATGCCCAGGGCCTCCGGTTGCCGGGGGTGGGAGGGGGCCGGACGATGGGGGCATGAGGCACCAGATGCGAGCGGAGTACGGCGACGGCGGTGCGGCCGCGGGGGTGCGGCTGTGGCACATGGTCCGGGGTGAGGAGAGCGTGGCGATGTGCGGGCGGGAGCTCGACCCGGGCGCGCGGGTGCGGGAGGCGACGGACTGGGGGAGGACCCCGGAGCTGTGCTGCCACACCTGCGGGGCGTACTTCCTGCGCGAGGCGCCGTACTTGGCGGCCGAACACTAGCCGTGACGCCGGTCCGCTGTGGCCGCCGTACGCCGTGACCGCCGTCTACTGTGACCGCCATGGAGCAACCCCTCGTCCGGCCAAGGCCGTTGACCGATGAGGCCGCCGGGCTGCGTGCCGGTGTGCCCGAACTTCCCGTGTACGTGGACCGGTTGTGCGGGCTGATCGAGCGGGTGGACCCGCTCGTCCACGCCTTCGTGCCGGAGCCCGGGCGGCACGACCGGCTGAGCGCGCAGGCGCGTGCGCTGGCCGCGCGCCACCCGGAGCCGGGCGGGCGGCCGCCGTTGTACGGGGTGGCGGTGGGCGTCAAGGACATCGTGCACGTGGACGGGCTGCCCACGCACGGCGGTTCGGCCCTGCCCCCGGGGGTGCTGGCCGGGCCGCAGGCCGTGGTGGTGGACCGGCTGCGGGCGGCGGGCGCGCTGGTCGCGGGCAAGACGGTGACCGCCGAGTTCGCCGCGAGCGCTCCGGGGCCGACCCGCAACCCGCACCACCCGGGGCACACCCCGGGCGGCTCCAGCAGCGGGTCGGCGGCGGCGGTCGCGGCCGGGCTGGTGCCGTTGGCGATCGGCACCCAGACGGTCGGCTCGGTGGTCCGCCCGGCCGCGTACTGCGGGGTGGTGGGCTTCCGGCCGACGTACGGGCGGATCCCGATCGCGGGGGTGATCCCGAACGCGCCGAGCTTCGACACCCTCGGGGTGTTCACCGCCGACCTGGCGGGCGTGGCCCTGACGGCGCCGCTGCTCTGCGACGGCTGGCGGGCGGAGCCCGGGGTGCCGTCCGGGTCCGGGGCGCCGCCCGTGCTCGGGGTGCCGGACGGGACGTACCTGCGGCGCGCCGAACCGGCCGCGCTGCGCGCCTTCGAGGAGCAGCTGGCCCGGCTGGCGCGGGCCGGGTTCACGGTGCGCCGGGTCGAGCTGTTCCCGGACTTCGACGAGGTCGTCCGGCAGCTGCAGACGGTCAACCGCTTCGAGCTGGCCCGCAGCCACGCCGACTGGTTCGCCCGCTTCGGCGGGCTCTACCGGCCGGAGACGGTGGCGGCCGTCCGGGCCGGCCAGGGCGTCGCCGCCGAGGACCGGCTGGCCGCCCTGCGGTTCCGGGAACACCTGCGGGAACGGGTGGCCGCGGCGCAGGCGGCGGCCGGGGTGGACCTGTGGCTGGCGCCCTCGGCGACGGGCGGGGCGCCGGAGGGCCTGCACAGCACCGGGGACGCGGTGATGTCGCTGCCGTGGAGCTTCCTCGGGCGGCCGGCGCTGAGCCTGCCGGCCGGGCGGACCCCGGAGGGGCTGCCGCTGGGCCTCCAGGTGGTCGGTGCGGAGGGCGGGGACGAGCGGCTGCTCGCCCGGGCGGCTCGGATCGAGCCGTTCCTGACGGGGCGCTAGGGGGCGTGTGCCGCGTAGCGGCCGGGCCCGGCCGCTACGACATGCGGGAGGCGCCGGTGCCCCGCGCCGCGGTGCCGCGGGACTCGGGGCCGCGCTGCTCGTCGGGGAAGCGCGGTCCGCCGATCAGGAAGAGCAGTGCGGCGGTCGGGAAGCCGAGCGAGGCGGCCAGCACCACGATGAACTGCCAGAACATCTTCCGCTCCTCGTCAGTCGCGGGCGCCCCGGTCACCCGGAGGGGATCCCGGACCCGGCCCGCTCCGAGGGGCCGAACCGTCCGGTCACTGTCCGACGGTATGGCCGAATCACCCCGGCTGCCACCGGGCGGCGCGGCCCGGCCCGCGCCACACCGCGCACGGGTCTGGGCGCGGGCCGGGGGCGGCGGCCACACTGTCGGGATGCAGCTACAGCTCGCAGGGGAAGCACGGCGGCCCGACCGCGAGAGCGAGGACTTCGCGGCGGCCTCGCCGGAGGCGCTGGTCCTGTTGGACGGCGCGAGTTCGCCGACCGGCCTGGACTCCGGGTGCCGGCACGGGACGGCCTGGTACGTGCGCCGGCTGGGTGTGCACCTGCTGGCCCGGCTCACCGACCGGGCGGACCGGGCGATCGCCGAGTGCCTGGCCGACGCCATCGTGGAGACGGCCGCGCTGCACGGCGGCCGCTGCGACCTGGCCCACCCCAACACCCCGGCCGCGATGGTCGTCGCGGCCCGGCGGCACGGTGAGGCCCTGGAGTACCTGGTGCTCGGGGACTCCCTGCTGGTGCTGGAGTTCAAGGACGGCCCGCCGAAGGTGATCGGGGACAACCAGCGCTTCCCCGGCGGGGAGGAGCTGCGCCGCCAGGTCTGGGAGACCGTCCCCGGTTCGGCCGAGCGGGCCGCGCTGCACCTGGAGTACGTGCTGGCGGTGCGTGCCGCCCGCAACCGGGGCACCGGCCCGTGGATCGCCGCCGCCAGCCCGCGGGCGGCCGAGCACGCCGAGACCGGCTTCGTCCGGCTGGACCGGCTGCACGCCCTGGCCGCCCTGACCGACGGCGCCTCGCGCTACACCGAGCGTTTCGGACTGGGCAGTTGGGGCGACGTGCTGCGGCTGCTCGCCGAGTCGGGGCCGGGCGAGCTGATCGCCCAGGTCCGGGCGGTGGAGCGGGCGGACGCCGACTGCGCGCGCTGGCCGCGCGGCAAGACCCACGACGACGCCTCGGCGGTCTACGCGCTGCTGTAGCCGACCCGGGCGGCGGAACGGCGGAGCAACGGGGCGGCGGAACGGCGGAACCGCGGGTCAACGGAACGGCGCCGCAACGGAACGGCGGAACGGCCGCAGGTGGTGCCTGCGGCCGTTCCGCCGTTCCGGCTCCGGGGCCCTCAGCGGCCGGAAGCGGGGATGGTGCCGAGCCGGCCGGCCTGGAAGTCCTCCATGGCCTGCTGGAGCTCGCGGTGGCTGTTCATCACGAACGGGCCGTAGTGGGCGACGGGTTCGCGGATGGGAAGGCCACCGAGGATGACGACCTCGAAGTTGGGGTCGCGGGAGTCCTGCTTCTCGTCGGCGCGGATGGTGAGCGAGTCGCCGTCGCCGAAGACGACGGCCTGGCCCCGGTGGAAGGGGCGGTGCTCGGTGCCGGCCGAGCCGTTGCCGGCCAGGCCGTAGGCGAGCGCGTTGAAGTCGGGGCGCCAGGGCAGGGTGATCTGGGCGCCGGGGTTGATCGAGGCGTGGATCATGGTGATCGGGGTGAAGGTGGTGCCGGGGCCCTGGTGGCCGTCGAGCTCGCCCGCGATCACCCGGAGCAGCGCGCCGCCGTCCTCGGTGCTGAGGAGCTTGACGCTGCCGCCGCGGATGTCCTGGTACTTCGGGGCGATCATCTTGTCCGAGGCCGGCAGGTTCACCCACAGCTGGAGGCCGTGGAAGAGGCCGCCGGACTTCACCAGCGACTCCGGCGGGCTCTCGATGTGCAGCAGGCCGGAGCCGGCCGTCATCCACTGGGTGTCGCCGTCGGTGATGGTGCCGCCACCGCCGTGCGAGTCCTGGTGGATGAACGTTCCGTCGATGATGTAGGTGACGGTCTCGAAGCCGCGGTGCGGGTGCCAGGGGGTGCCCTTGGGCTCGCCGGCCGCGTAGTCCACCTCACCCATCTGGTCCATCATGATGAACGGGTCGAGGTACTTCTGGTTGATCTTGGCGAAGGCGCGGCGGACGGGGAAGCCCTCGCCTTCGAAGCCCTCGGGGGCGGTCGCCACGGTGAGGACCGGCCGGGCGCTCGTGACGGCGGGGTCCGGCGTGGTGACGCGCGGGAGGGTCAGCGGGTTGTCGACGGTCACGGCGGGCATGTCGGCCTCCTTCGGGGGGTGTCTGGCCTACGTGCACGAGGTTAGTTCAATTCTCAACAACAAGCAAGTTGAAAGTTGAACTATGTAGTGACGAAGGAGCGCGGGGCTCCTCCTCCAGGATGGATCAGCCGTACATCCGGCGCATCGTGAAGTCGACCATCTGCTCGACGGCCTTGGCGTCGAACACCATCCGGTGCTCGCCCTCCATGTCCAGCGCGAAGCCGTAGCCGGTCGGCAGCAGGTCCAGGACCTCGGCGCCGGTGACGGTGAAGTGCTTGGAGTCCTTGCCGGCGTAGCGGCGCAGCTCCTTCAGCGAGCTGAACATCGGGATCACCGGCGTCGGGGTGTTGTGCAGCGCCAGGAAGCCGGGGCGGTCGCCGCGGGGGCAGTGCACCTTCGAGGTGATGAAGATCGCCTGGAAGTCCTCGACCGCCATCGAGCCCGTGGTGAAGGCCCGCACGGCGTCCGCGAGTGAGGGCGGCGAGGGTTCGGGGTACAGGGACTGCTGGGGGGCCTGCGCCTGCCCGCCGTAGGCGTCCGGTCCGGGCATGCCGTTCATGCCCTGTTGCGGTCCCGCCTGCTGCTGGTAGGGGTCGCCCGGGTATGTGTTCTGGTCATATCCGTACACACGGACAGGCTAGCGGTCGCGCACCCTCCTCCGCTGGCGCCGATCCTGACAAGGAGTGGCCGCCGTGGCTGTGGGACGTGACCACGTTCATAGCGGATTCCCCGGCGGGGGCTTGCCCAAGTTACCGCTGGGTAGCATCATGATGCCTACTGGTGGGTACGGGGCGCCGGAACGCGGCGGTCTCCCGGAAGCGACGAACCGGAGATAACGGCCATGGGTCACTACAAGTCCAACCTGCGGGACGTGGAGTTCAACCTCTTCGAGGTGTTCGGCCGCGAGCAGGTGTACGGCACCGGACCGTTCGCGGACATGGACGTCGAGACCGCGAAGAACATCCTCAGCGAGATCTCGCGCCTCGCCGAGAACGACCTCGCGGCGTCGTTCGCCGACACCGACCGCAACCCGCCGGTCTTCGACCCCGAGACCAACACGGCGCCGGTCCCGGCCACCTTCAAGAAGAGCTACCAGACCTTCATGGACGCCGAGTGGTGGCGGCTGGGCATCCCGGAGTCGATCGGCGGCCAGGTCACCCCGAACTCGCTGATCTGGGCCTTCGCCGAGCAGATCCTGGGCTCCAACCCCGCCATCTGGATGTACTCCTCCGGCCCGGCCTTCGCCGGCGTCATCGCCGAGGAGGGCACCGAGGAGCAGCTGGAGATCGCCAAGCGGATGACCGACCGCCTGTGGGGCTCCACCATGGTCCTCACCGAGCCCGACGCGGGCTCCGACGTGGGCGCCGGCCGCACCAAGGCGGTCCAGCAGGAGGACGGCTCCTGGCACATCGAGGGCGTGAAGCGCTTCATCACCTCGGGCGAGCACGACATGTCCGAGAACATCATCCACATGGTGCTGGCCCGCCCCGAGGGCGGCAAGCCGGGCACCAAGGGCCTGGGCCTGTTCATCGTCCCCAAGTTCGACTTCGACTGGGAGACCGGCGAGCTGGGCGAGCGCAACGGCGTCTACGCCACCAACGTCGAGCACAAGATGGGCCTCAAGGCCTCGAACACCTGCGAGATGACCTTCGGCGCCAAGCACCCGGCCAAGGGCTGGCTGCTCGGCGAGAAGGTCGACGGCATCCGCCAGATGTTCAAGATCATCGAGTTCGCCCGGATGATGGTCGGCACGAAGGCCATCGCCACCCTCTCCACCGGCTACCTGAACGCCCTGGAGTACGCCAAGGAGCGCGTGCAGGGTGCCGACATCTCGCAGTTCATGGACAAGACCGCCCCGCGCGTCACCATCACCCACCACCCCGACGTGCGCCGCTCGCTGCTGACCCAGAAGGCCTACGCCGAGGGCATGCGCGCGCTGGTGCTGTTCACCGCGTCCACCCAGGACGACATGACGGCCGCCAAGCTGCGCGGCGAGCGCGACGAGGCCGCCGAGCGCCTCAACGACCTGCTGCTGCCGATCGTCAAGGGCTACGGCTCGGAGCGGTCCTACGAGCAGCTCGCCCAGTCGCTCCAGACCTTCGGCGGCTCCGGGTACCTCCAGGAGTACCCGATCGAGCAGTACATCCGCGACGCCAAGATCGACACCCTGTACGAGGGCACCACGGCGATCCAGGGCCAGGACTTCTTCTTCCGCAAGATCGTCAAGGACGGCGGCCAGGCGCTCACCGCCCTCAACGAGCAGATCCAGAAGTTCATCGGCTCCGCCGAGGGCGGCGACGCCCTGGCCGCCGAGCGCGAGCTGCTCGCCAAGGCCGCCGGCGACCTGGAGGCCATCGTCGGCAAGCTGATCGCCGACCTGACCTCGGTCGAGCAGGACGTCAAGAACATGTACAAGGTGGGCCTGAACACCACCCGCCTGCTCATGGTCTCCGGCGACGTCGTGGTCGGCTGGCTGCTGCTGCGCCAGGCCGCGGTGGCCCTGGCCAAGCTGGAGGCCGGCGCCTCGGAGAAGGACGTCCCCTTCTACCAGGGCAAGGTCGCGGCCGCCCGCTTCTTCGCCAAGAACGTCCTGCCGACCGTCGCCCCGCAGCGCCTGATCGCCGAGGGCATCGACCACGAGATCATGGACCTGGCCGAGGAGGCCTTCTGATCCACCCGTCACCCGCGGCCCCCGTCCCGGGGGCCCGCGGTGCGTGACACCTCCTCCCGAACCGCCTGACACACCCTCGCACCGAAGGGCCCGGCTGCCACCGGGCCCTTCGGTGCGTCCTGGGCCGTGCCCGGTGCCCGGTGCCCGCTGGCGGAAGACCCGGGCCGCACGGCGCCGTACCGGGCGGTTCGCGGTTGAGGCGTTCCGAATGCCCTGTCTGTGCACGGGCATATGCTCAGGTGCGGAGCCGACTCCCCATCCGGTTCCGGCCCTCACTCGACCCAGGAGCAGCATGTCGACCGCCGCCCGCCAGGCATTCTTCGACCGGACGCACAGCGACGACCTGATCGCGTTCCTCGGCACCTCGCCCTCGCCGTACCACGCGGTCGCGAGCGCCGCGGAGCGGCTGGAGAAGGCGGGCTTCCGGCAGGTCGCCGAGACGGACGCGTGGGACGACGCGGCCGGCGGGCGCTACCTGATCCGCGGGGGCGCGCTGATCGCCTGGTACCTGCCGCAGGGAACCGGCCCCGAGACGCCGTTCCGGATCGTCGGCACCCACACCGACTCGCCCAACCTGCGGGTCAAGCCGGTGCCGGACACCGGCTCGGAGGGCTGGCGGCAGGTCGCCGTGGAGATCTACGGCGGCGTCCCGCTGAACACCTGGCTCGACCGCGACCTCGGCATCTCCGGCCGGCTCGCGCTCAAGGACGGCACCGCCCGGCTGGTCCAGCTGGACGAGCCGCTGCTGCGCGTGCCGCAGCTCGCCATCCACCTGGACCGCCAGGTCAACGAGGGCATGAAGCTCGACAAGCAGCGCCACCTCACCCCGATCTGGGGCCTCGGCCCGGTCGACGAGGGCGCGCTGATCTCCTACGTCGCCCAGCGGGCCGGCCTGGCCGCCGCCGACGTGGTCGGTTGGGACCTCATGACCCACGACGTCCAGCCCGCCTCCTACCTGGGCCGCGACCGCGAACTGCTGGCCGCCCCGCGCCTGGACAACCTGCTCTCGGTGCACGCGGCCACCGCCGCGCTCGCCGCCGTCGCCACCGCGGCCGACGCCGCCCGCCTGCCGTACATCCCGGTGCTGGCCGCCTTCGACCACGAGGAGACCGGCAGCGAGTCCGACACCGGCGCGCAGAGCCCGCTGCTCGGCACCGTGCTGGACCGGACGATCCACGCGCGCGGCGGCACCACCGAGGACCGCGCCCGGGCACTCGCCGGCACGGTCTGCCTCTCCTCGGACATGGGCCACGCCGTCCACCCGAACTACAGCGAGCGGCACGAGCCGGGCCACCACCCGATGCCGAACGGCGGTCCGATCCTCAAGGTCAACGTCAACAACCGCTACGCGACCGACGGCGTCGGCCGGGCGGTGTTCGCGGCCGCCTGCGAGAAGGCGGGCGTCCCGTGGCAGAGCTTCGTCTCCAACAACGCCATGCCCTGCGGAACGACGATCGGCCCGATCACCGCGGCGCGGCTGGGCATCAGGACGGTGGACTGCGGCATCGCGGCGCTCTCCATGCACTCGGCGCGCGAGCTGTGCGGCGCGGAGGACCCGTACCTGCTGGCCAGCGCGCTCAAGGCCTTCCTGGAGGGCTGAGGACGGCAGCGGAAGGGGCCCGGCGTTCGTCCGCCGGGCCCCTTCCGCCGTTCCGGGCCGTGCCGCCGTTCCGGGCCGTGCCGCTGGTGTTCCGGGCCGCCGGTGTTCCGGGCCGTGCCGGCCCGGGTCACTCCGTTCCGGACCGCTCCATCCCGGCCAGGACCAGCGGGAGACGGCGGGCGCCGTCGGCGACCAGCCGCACCGGCACGCCCCAGTCCTGCTGGTGCACGTGGCAGGCCGGGTACTCGATCTCCGGGTCGTCGTCGCAGGAGGCGGCCATCGCCGAGACGTGCAGCACGCCCTCGGCGACCTCGGCGGAGAGCACCAGCTCACGGGAGAGGTCGGTGTCCGCGCCCGCGCCGGAGACCAGCAGCTCGGGCGGGGTCGCGCTGACCAGCAGACGGGTCGACGGGCCGTACCGCTCGTCCAGCTTCTGGCCGCTCGGGGCCTCGAAGACCACGTCCAGCCGGAAGGCGCCGGGGGCGACCTCGGTGGCCGCGCGCTGGGTGCGGTGCGCCACCGACTCGACCCGCACCGCCTCCTCCGGCAGCCGCAGCCTGGTCAGCCGGTGCCGGGCCGACTCGACCACCACGATGTCGCCGTCCACCAGCACCGCCCCGGAGGGCTCGCGCAGGTCGGTGGCCAGCGTGCTGACCTCGCCGCTCGCCGGGTCGTAGCGGCGCAGCGCGTGGTTGTAGGTGTCCGCGACGGCCACTGAGCCGTCCGGCAGCACGGTGACGCCCAGCGGGTGCTGGAACAGCGCCTGGCCGGCCGCCCCGTCGCGGTGGCCGAAGTCGAACAGGCCGGTGCCGACGGCGGTTTCGACCGTGCCTGTTTCACGTGAAACCCAGCGCAGCGCGGAGGTCTCGGAGTCGGCGACCCAGAGCCGCTCGCCGTCCGCGGAGACGGCGAGGCCGGACGGCTGGGCGAACCAGGCCTCGGCGACGGGCCCGTCCACCAGGCCCTCGTTGGTGGTGCCGGCCGCGACCGCCACCGTGCCGGCGGCCGGATCGTACGACCACAGCTGGTGCACGCCGGCCATCGCGATCCACACCCGACCGTCGAACCAGGCGACGTCCCACGGCGAGGAGAGGTCCACCTCGCGGGCCGGGCCCTCGGTGGCCGAGCCCTGCCACCACTGGCGGCCGGTGCCGGCCAGGGTGGTCACCCGGCCGTCGGCGAGTCGCACGCCGCGCAGGGCGTGGTTGACGGTGTCGGCGACGACCACGTCGTACTCCGAGCCCTCCGGCAGCAGCGCGAGGCCCTGCGGCTCGCTGAACCGGGGGCCGGCGCCGTCCGTGCCGTCGCCGTCCACCAGGCCGCGCTGCCCGTCGCCGATCCGGCGCACCACCGTCTCGCCGTCCTCGGCCAGCTCCACCAGCGAGTGGTGGCCGGAGTCCGCGACCAGGAAGTGGCCGTTCGGCAACCGGACCGCCTTGCCGGGGAACGCGAGGTCCCCGGCGGCGGGCTCCGGCGCCACGTACGGGCCGTCGCCGCGGCGCAGCGTGCCCTTCGCGGCGTGCTCGGCCTCCAGCTCCTCGACCAGCCGGGCGAGCGCGTGGGCGTGGCCCTCACCGGCGTGCTGGGCGACCACGTAGCCCTCCGGGTCGATCACCACCAGCGTCGGCCAGGCCCGTACGGCGTACTGCTTCCAGGTGGCCAGCGCCGGGTCGTCCAGCACCGGGTGGTGCACCTCGTAGCGGGCGACGGCGTCGACGACGGCCCGGTGGTCGGCCTCGTGCACGAACTTCGGCGAGTGCACCCCGACGATCACCACGGTGTCGCGGTGCTTCTCCTCCAGCTCCCGCAACTCGTCCAGGACGTGCAGACAGTTGATGCAGCAGAAGGTCCAGAAGTCCAGGATGGTGATCTTGCCCCGGAAGTCGGTGAGCGTGAGCTCCTTGCCACCGGTGTTCAGCCAACCGCCTGCCCCGACCAGCTCGGGGGCGCGTACACGTGCACGAGATGCCATGCGTCCATCAAACCGCACGCGGGGGATCCGCATTCCGGGTACCGGGCGGACCGGGTGTGCCGGGGGCGGGGGCGGGGCCTCCGGGCGGGCGGCTACGGGCGGGTGAGGTCGGCCTGCCAGCGGGTCTCGCCGTCCCGGGTGCGGGCGGTGGGGCGCAGGCCGAGGGCGCGGGCGATCCCGGCCGAGGCGCGGTGGTCGGGGTGGATGTGGGCGACGGCGGTGGTGGTGCCGGCGGCGGCGAGGTGGGCGAGCAGGGTGCGGGCGGCCTCGCGGGCCAGGCCGCGGCGCTGCCAGGGGGTGCCGATCACCCAGGCGAGTTCGGCCTCGTCGGGGCGGACGGTGGTCTGCACGTAGCCGACGAGGGCGCCGTCGGCGCGCAGCCGCAGCACCCAGTTGCCCCAGGCCTCGGCCGGGTCCGGGGAGCCGGCGGCGAGCCGGGCGCAGCGGGCGCGCTGTTCCTCGACGCCGGCCGGGCGGCCGCCGGTGAAGGCGTGCAGGGCCGGGTCGGCGAGCGCCGCCGCCAGCTCCTCGGCGTGGCCGGGGGCGATCGGCAGCAGGTCGAGGCGCTCGCTGCGCAGCTCGGCGGTGGTGAGGTCGGTGTGCATGGCGGTATTGAAGGCCATCCCGGAGGCGCCGGGCGAGGGAATTCCGGCCGGTGTGCGGGGCGACGTGCGGGCCGGTGCCGCGGCGTGCCCGCGGTGGTGCTTCGTGGCGGTGCTTTCCCGCGGCCGGGGGATCGGGTTCGAATGGGGCGACGCCAACGGGCGTCGACCGGCGTCAACACGGAGGAGGCCGTACGGTGCGGTATCTGGTCAGGGAGAAGCTGTTCGCGGTCGGCGACGACTACTGGATCGAGGACGACCGGGGCCACAAGGCGTACCTGGTGGACGGCAAGGTCCTGCGGCTGCGGGACACCTTCGAACTGAAGGACGCCCACGGGCGGGTGGTCGCGGTGGTGAAGGAGAAGATGCTCACCGTCCGTGACGCGATGAGGATCGAGGACGCCGACGGCGAGGTGGTCGCCACCGTCCGGGAGAAGCTGTTCACCCCGTTCCGGGACAAGTACCTGGTGGAGCTGGCCTCCGGCGGCGAGCTGAAGATCCACGGCAACCTGATCGACAAGGACTACCGGATCGAGAACCAGCACGGCGACGACCTGGCCCGGATCAGCCGCAAGTGGTTCCGGGTCCGGGACACCTACGGGGTGGAGATCGCGGACGGCGCGGACACCGGTCTGCTGCTGGCCGTCGCGGCCTGTGTCGACCACCTGGTGCACGAGGACGACTGACCCGTCCCCGGTTTCCGGATCCCGGTCCGCTCCTCACCCGGGTGGGGTATGTTTTGCCAACCCTTGACCATGGTGGTCGGGGCCCTGACCGGCTCGGCCGGGGGGAAGGCGTGAGCGGACCGGGGGCTGGGACCACGATGAACGACATCCTGCACGGGCTCGGCGCGGCGGCGGCCTACGGCGCCCTCGGCGTGGTGCTGCTGCTCCTCGGCATCGGCATGGTCGACCTGCTGACGCCCGGCAGGCTCGGTCACCAGATCTGGGTCGAGCGCAACCGCAACGCCGCCGTCCTGCTCAGCTCCGCGCTGCTCGGCATCGGCGGGATCGTCTTCACCGCGATCATGTACACCTACGCCGACTTCGGCAAGGGCCTGCTCTCGACGGCCTGTTACGGGCTGCTCGGGCTGCTGCTGATGGCCGTCGCGTTCTGGCTGGTGGACCTGCTGACGCCGGGCAGGCTCGGTGCGATCCTGGTCGAGCCGGAGCCGCACCCGGCGGTGTGGGTGTCCGCCTCCTGCAACATCGCGGTGGCGGCGGTGGTCTCGGCCGCGATCGCCTGACGGCCCGATCGCCGAGGGCCCGATCGCCGAGCGGCCCCGCTCGCCGCGGCCGCGCTACGCCACGGCCGCGCTACGCCGGGGACGGCGCCTCGCCCAGGAGGTGCTCCCGCCCCCACGCCCCGAGCGGTCCCAGCGCCGTGTTGAGGCGGCGCCCCGCCTCGGTCAGCGCGTACTCGACCCGCGGCGGCACCTCGTCGTACGACTCCCGGTGCACGATGCCGTGCGCCTCCATCTCGCGCAGGTGCGCGGCCAGCACCTTCTCGGTGATCCCCGGCAGCAGCCGGCGCAGCTCGCCGAAGCGGCAGTACGGGCGTTCGCCCAGGGCCCAGAGGATCGACACCTTCCACTTGCCGGCGATCACGTCCATCGCGGCGTCCGTCCCGCAGACGTGCGCCCCCGGCCTCGACACGATCGCCATGCCCACCCCTTCCGCCCCCACGACCTCGATGCTCACCCCAGGGTAACCACCCACTTCGAAGTGCGTACTTGATCGTCTCCGGGGCCGGAACGGAGGCTGACCGCCATGGAAACCAACCCTGCTGAGCACCCGTCCGAGACTCCGCGAACCCCGCTCACCCTGCTCGGCCTCGGCGCGATGGGCACCGCGCTGGCCGAGGCCTGGCTCGCCGCCGGGCACCCGCTGACCGTCTGGAACCGCACCCCCGCCCGCGCCGAGGGGCTCGCCGCCCGCGGCGCCACCACAGCCGCCACCGTCGAGCAGGCCGTCGCCGCGAACCGGCTGGTCGTGGTCTGCCTGCTCGACGACGCCTCCGTGCCGGCGGCGCTGGACGGCGTCGACCTGACCGGCAAGGACCTGGTCAACCTGGTCACCAGCACCCCCGGACAGGCCCGCGCCCGCGCCGCCTGGGCCGAGCGGCGCGGCGCCCGCTACCTGGACGGCGGGATCATGGCCGTCCCGCCGATGATCGGCGTCCCGGAGACCGGGGCGTACGTGTTCTACAGCGGCTCGTCCGAGCTGTTCGAGGAGCACGGGGGCACCCTCGCCGTCCCGGCCGGCACCCGGTACGTGGGCGCGGACCCCGGGGCCGCGGCGCTGCACGACGTGGCGCTGCTCAGCGGGATGTACGGGATGTTCGCCGGGATCGCGCACGCCTTCGCGCTGGTCCGCGGCGAGTCCGTGACACCGGGCGAGCTGGCGCCGCTGCTGGGCGGGTGGCTCGCCGCGATGTCCGGCTCGGTGACCAGGACCGCGGAGCAGCTGGAGAGCGGCGACTACACCCGGGACGTGGTGTCCAACCTGGCGATGCAGGTGGCGGGCCGGCAGACGCTGCTGCGCACCGCCGAGGAGCAGCGGGTGAGCGCCGAACTCCTCCAGCCGTACTTCCGGTTGATGGAGCGCCGCCTGGAGATCGGCAGCGGCGAGGAGGACCTGACCGGGGTCGTCGACCTGCTGCGACGGTGAGGGCGGGCCGGTAACGTACCGGCATGGCAGACCTCGAAGAACGCGCCACCGTCGTCGCGTCCGACCCAGAGCAGGCCGGAGCGGGGGTGGTGGTCCGGCCGCGCCGGGCCGACGACCTCGCCGACTGCGTCCGGGTGTTGGGCGACGTCCACGCCGCCGACGGCTACCCCGCCGACTGGCCCGACCGCCCCGCCGACTGGCTGACCCCGGGCGGCCTGCTCGCCGCCTGGATCGCCGAGGCGGACGGCCGGCTCGCCGGGCACGTCGGCCTCGCCCGCAGCGCCCCCGGCGACCTCGCCCCCGCCCTGTGGAGCCACCGCACCGGCGGCCGCCCGGAGCTCACCAGCGTGATCGGACGGCTCTACGTCGCCCCCCGGGCGCGCGGCCGTTTCGTCGGCGCCCGGCTGCTGGCCTGCGCCGTGGCGCACGCGCGGGCCCTCGGCCTGCACCCGGTGCTCGACGTGCTCGCCACCGACACCGCCGCCGTGGCCCTCTACCGCCGCCTCGGCTGGACCCACCTCGGCACCGGCGACCAGCAGTGGGCCTCCGGACGGACCGTCACCGTCCACTGCTTCGCGGCCCCGAGGGGCTGAGCCGCGGCCCGCCCGGCCGTCACGGCCGGGCGGGATCGACAGGCCGCCGGGCCGCCGAGGTGCCGCAGTGCCGGGGCATCGGGGCTCCGGGACGTCGGCGGCCCGGGGGCTCAGGCCGCGGAGCGGTCGGGGACGGGGCGTCGGCGCAGGGCGGGCGTGGTGAGGGCCGGCGGCTGCCAGACGCCGTCGGCGCGGTAGAGGTCCGTACCGGGCGGGACGATGGCGTCGATCCGGTCGAGGACGGCGTCGTCCAGGACCAGGTCGGCGGCCTTGAGCGCGGATTCGAGCTGCTCCATGGTGCGCGGTCCGATGATCACCGAGGTGACGGCCGGGTGCGCGAGCGGGAAGGCGACGGCCAGCTCGGGAAGGGTGCGGCCGAGCTCCTCGGCGAGCGCGGTGAGGGCCTCGACGGCATCCAACTTGGCTGCAGTGGAGGGCAGTTCGGGGTCGAACCGGTCCGGGTTGCGGGCGGCCCGCCCCCGGCTGAGGTCGATCGGACGGCCCTTGCGGTAGCGGCCGGTCAGGAAGCCGCCGGCGAGCGGGCCCCAGGTGAGCGCGCCCATGCCGAGCCGCTGGACGACCGGCAGCAGATCGCGCTCCACGCCCCGGGCGAGCAGCGAGTACGGCGGCTGCTCGGTGCGGAAGCGCGGCAGCGCGCGGCGCTCGGCGACGTGGTGGGCGTCCACGACCTGCTCGGCGGGAAAGGTGGAGCAGCCGAAGGCGAGGATCTTGCCGGCCCGGACGAGGTCGCCGAGGACGCCGAGGGTCTCCTCGATGTCGGTGGTGTGGTCCGGCCGGTGGACCTGGTAGAGGTCGATCCGGTCGGTGCGCAGCCGGCGCAGGCTCTCCTCGACCTCGCGGACGATCCAGCGCCGCGCGTTGCCGCCCCGGTTGCGGCCCTCGCCCATCGGGAAGTGCACCTTGGTGGCGAGCACGATGTCGTCGCGGTCGCCGCGGGCGGCCAGCGCCTTGCCGACGATCTCCTCGGACTCGCCGGCCGAGTACATGTCCGCGGTGTCGATGACGTTGACGCCCCGGTCGATCGCGGTGTCGATGATCCGGGCACAGTCGGCGTGGTCGGGGTTGCCGACGGCGCCGAACATCATCGTGCCGAGGCAGTAGGTGCTCACCTCGATGCCGGTGCCGCCGAGGACGCGGTAGCGCATGGTGCTGCTCCCCTGGTGCTGAGTCAGTGATGGCTCAGAGGTTAGGAGTTGGAGTGGGCTCCAGCGCAAGGGGTGCCGGCTCCAGCGCGAGGCGTGCCGGGTTCCCCCGGGCGGGGGAGCGGGATCACCGCGCCGGGGGAGGGCCGGCGCGGGTGGTGCGGGCGAGTCTGGCGGCATGGTGAAGAACGGGTGGGTGGTGGCCGGCTGGGGGCTCGGGTACGCCGGGTTCGGGCTGGGGTGCGCGCTGAGCGGGACGGGGCTGTTCGGCGCGGGGTGGCCGGCGTGGGCGGTGACCGGGGTGGGGGTGGCGTCGGCGGCCACGGGCGTGGCCGTGGCGCGCCGCGGACCGGTCCGGTGGCTGGTGTGGCTGCTGTGCGCAGCGGCCTCGGTGGGGGCCTGGAGCCTGCTGATGGACCTGGTCACGCTGCTGTTCGGCCAGCGGGTGGACAGCGTTCCCGACGCGGCGGGGCGTGTTCTGGCGGCGGTGGGGGCGGTGCTGCTGGCCCGCACCGCCCTGGGCCTGCGGCCCGGAGCCCGCGGTGGACCGGCCGGCCGTGCCGCACCGGCCCCCACGGCGGCTCCGCCGACCGTCCAACTCGCCGCCTGGGCGGGCACCGTGGCGTTCTTCCCGTACGTGCTGATGAAGCTGGTCTGGGCGCTCGGCGGGACCTTCGCCGGGATCAGCGGCGACGAGATGTACGCCGGGTACGTGCGCAACGGCTCCTCCGGGCTCTGGCTGCTGCTGGAGCGCCGGGGGCTGGACGGCACGATGCTGCTGGCGCTGCTCGGGGTGTTCCTGCTCTGGGGGCTGGTCCGTCCGTGGGGGCAGGTCTTCCCGCGCTGGGTCCTGCCGCTGAGCGGCCGCCGGGTGCCGCGCTGGCTGCCGCTCACCCCGGCGCTGCTGGGTGCGGCCACGCTGGCGCCGTACGGGCTGTGCGGGATCGGCTATCTGGCGCTGTGCACCGCCGGGGTGACGCGGATCAGGCTGGGCGCGCTGCCGAGCGAGCTGAGCGCGCTGGAGGTCGGCTGGGTCGGGATGTGCGGGTTCGCCGGGTACGGGGTCGCGCTGGTGGTGGCGGCCCGGTCGTACTGGCGGCGGACGGGGGCGTGACGACGGTGGTTTGCTGAGTCGGCAACATTGCTTGCCGTTCCGGCGGGCCGGGCCGCAGCCTGGCGGTGGAGGTGAGCGCCATGGGTGAGACGACACGTACGGCCGGGAACGGCGAGGGCGAGCGCTACGACGCGGTGGTGGTCGGCGCCGGAGCGGCGGGACTGAACGCCGCGCTGGTGCTGGGCCGGGCCCGGCGCCGGGTCGCGGTGGTGGACGCCGGCGAGCCGCGCAACGCGCCCGCCGCCCACATGCACGGCTACCTGAGCCGGGACGGGATGCCCCCGGCGGCCCTGCTGGCGGTCGGGCTGGAGGAGGTCGCCCGGTACGGGGCGGACCTGTTCGACGGCCGGGTCGAGCACATCGAGCCCGCGGAGCCCGCAGAGCCCGCAGAGGCCGCGGAGCCGAGCGGGTCGGGCGGTGCGGGCCGGTCGGGCTTCGTGGTCCACCTGGCCGGCGGGCCGGTGCTGCACGCCCGCCGGATGGTCGTCGCCACCGGGCTGCGGGACGGCCTGCCGGAGCTGCCGGGCCTGGCCGAGCGGTGGGGCCGCGACGTGCTGCACTGCCCGTACTGCCACGGCTGGGAGGTCCGTGACCGCCCGCTCGGGGTGCTCGGCACCGGTCCCCGCGCGGTCGACCAGGCGCTGCTGCTGCGGCAGTGGTCGGCGGACGTGGTGCTGCTCGCGCACACCCTGGTGCCGACCGACGCCGAGCGGGAACGGCTCGCCGCCCGGGGCGTACGGGTGGTCGAGGGCCGGATCGTCCGTCTGGTCTCCGAGGACGGGCGGCTGCGCGGCGTCGAACTCGCCGACGGGCGGACGGTGCCGCGCGAGGCGGTGTTCGTCTCCCCGCAGCCGGTGCCCCGGGACGCCCTGCTCCTCGGCCTCGACTGCGCCCGGGACGCCGACGGCTGGGTCACCACCGACCGGACCGGCCGCACCAGCCTCCCCGGCGTCTGGGCGGTCGGCAACGTCGCCGACCCGCGCGCCCAGGTGGTCACCGCCGCCGGGGCGGGCGCGGCAGCCGGCTTCGCGCTCGACCACGACCTGGTGGCGGAGGACGTCGACCGGGCGGTCGAGCGGTACCGCGCGTCCGGAGCCGCCCTGTCCGTCTGAGCGGGGAGACTCTCGTCGACCCGCGCGCCGCGCGCCACAACCCGCGCGCCACAACCCGCGCGCCGCAACCCGCGCGCCGCAACCCGCGCGCCGCAACCCGCAACCCGCAAGCCACGACCAGCAATCCGCCGAACCGCGATCGGAGAATCCGGATGTCAGCGCACCAGCACGACCACTCCCACGGCGCTTCCCACGGCCACGGGCACGCCCACGGCCACTCCCACACCCACGCCTCCGCCGCCGACCTCGACTGGGACGCCCTCGCCGCACACCTGGAGGTGGAGGCCGACCTGCGGGCCGACGCCGTCACCGAGGCCGGGCGCTGGCTGCTCGCCCTGCACGGGGCGGGCGAGGCGACCGGGGCGGGCGCGGTGCGGCGGATCCTCGACGTCGGCGCCGGTCCCGGGGTGATCGCCGGACTGCTGGCGGAGGTGTTCCCGGCGGCGGAGGTGGTGGCCGTCGACCAGTCGGCCGCCCTGCTGGAGCGGGCCGGGACCCGCGCCGGCGGCCGGGTCGGCACCCGACAGGCCGACCTGCCCGCCGAATTCGACAAGCTCGGCGAGGCCGACCTGATCTGGTCCGGCAACGCCATCCACCACCTGGGCGACCAGCAGGCCGCGCTCACCTCGCTCGCCGGGGTGCTGCGGCCCGGCGGCCTGCTCGCCGTCGCCGAGCGTGGCCTGCCGGCCCGTTACCTGCCGCGGGACTTCGGGCTCGGCCGGCCCGGTTTCCAGGCCCGGTTGGACGCCGCCCACGAGGACGGCTTCAGCGCGATGCGGGCCGAACTGCCCGGCAGCACCGAGGAGATCGAGGACTGGCCGGCCATGCTGGGCCGGGCCGGGCTGACCCCGACCGGCACCCGCACCTTCCTGGTCGAGCACCCGGCCCCGCTCGCCGGCCCCGTCCGCGGCTACCTGCACACCCAGCTGGCACGGCGGCGCGACCAGCTCGCCGACCAGCTCGACGCCGAGGACCTGGCCACCCTGGACGCCCTGCTGGCGCAGGACGCCCCCACCGGCATCCTGCACCGCCCGGACGCCTTCTACCTCTCCGCGATGACCGTCCACACGGCCCGCCGGGACTGATCCGGCGGCGCGGCCGGGGCCGGGCCGCACCGCCGGTCAGGAGTCGAGGAAGTCGGCCACCGTGCGGCGGAAGGCGGCCGGGTCGTCCAGCCACGGGTAGTGGCCGGCGGCGGGCTGGACGGCGGTACGGCCGGCACGGAACAGCGCGGCCGTGGCACGGACCGCCCCGGGCCGCGGGTCGGGGTCGTACTCGCCCGCCAACAGCAGGGCCGGGGAGGCGAGTTCGGCGACTCCGGCGCGGACGGCGGTGGGCTCGTAACCGCCGGCGTGGTAGGCCGCGGCGGCGACGGGGTGGCTCTGGGCGGCGCGGGTGGCCTCGTGGGCGCGGGCGGCGGCGTTCCAGTCGCCGTGGAAGAGCGGTGCCAGGGCGTCCGGGTCGGCGGCGCCGCCCGCGAGGGCGGTGCGGACGGCGGCCCGGGCGGCCGGGTACCACTCCTCCCCGCCGAGACCGCGGGCCTCGGCCGCCTCGCGGAAGTGCTCCTCGGTGCCGGTACGGCCGAAGATCCGGAGGCTGGGCGTGACCAGGACCAGCCGTCCGGTGCGCCCGGGGTGCCGCAGGGCGTACAGGGTCGCGAGCGAGCAGCCGGCGGAGTGGCCGAGGAGGTCCACCCGGTCCGCGCCGAGGTGCGCCCGGAAGGCCTCGACGTCCGCCACCTGCCGGTCCACCCGGTAGCCGGTCGGGTCGGCCGGGCGCTCCGACCGGCCCGTTCCGCGCAGGTCGAGGATGTGCAGGGCGCGGTGCGCGGAGAGGCCGCCGAGGTCGCCGAGGTACTCGGAGTCGCGCATCGCACCGCCGGCGAGTACGAGCAGCGGCTCGCCCTGGCCGAGGACGCGGTAGCGGAGCCGGAGGCCGTCGTGGCCGGTGAAGGTCGTCATCGGGCGATCGTGGCAACCGACGGGCGGACCGGGCAACGGGAATGCGGCCGGGCCGCGGTGATGCGGGCCGGTCCGCGGGGGCGCGGCCCGGGAGCGGGGGCACGGCCCGGGTACGGTCGGGGCATGACAGCGAGCGAGCAGCGCTTCGTCGTGGTGACCACCACCCACGAGAGCGAGGAACGGGCCCGGGCCCTGGCGTCCGCCGTGGTGCGGGAGCGGCTGGCGGCCTGCGCCCAGGTGTACCCCGTGCGGTCGGTGTACTGGTGGGACGGCGAGGTGCGGGACGCCGAGGAGTGGCGGATCGACCTCAAGACCCGGGCCGAACTCGCCGACCGGGTGGGCGAGTTCCTGGCGGAGCGGCACTCCTACGAAACGCCCGAGGTGATCGTCGTACCGGTGGCGGGCGGCCGTGCGGACTACCTGGCCTGGGTGGCCGGTGAGACCGACGGGCGCCCGCCGGGCACGGCGGAGTAGCTCAGGGCGCGACCTGCGGGGAGGCCGGGACGGCCCCGGCACCCGCCGGCGTCACTCCGCCGAGCCGCCGAAGCGCGCCGTCCAGGCCGCCAGGTCCTCGTCCGTGATCTTGGCGAACAGCACCGGCGGCACCGTGAACGCCGTCCCGGCGGGCACCAGGTCCAGCGCCCGTGCCTCCCGGGGGTCGATCCAGTCGCGGGTGGCGGCCGGCGAGTCCTCGGGCAGCGCGAAGGCGCCGCGCATCGCCGCCGCGGTGGCCGGGATGAACGGCTCGGAGACCACCGCGTACAGGTGGATCAGGTTCATCGCGGTGCGCAGGGTCAGTGCCGCCGCGTCCGGGTCGGTCTTCACCTGGAGCCAGGGCGCCTTCTCGTCGAGGTACGCGTTGCCGGCGCTCCACAGCGCGCGCAGGGCCTGCGCCGCCTTGCGGAAGTTGAGCGCGTCCAGCTGGGTCTCGTACTCGGCGAGCAGGGCGGCGACCTGCTCGCCGAGGCGCTGCTCGGCCTCGCCCGCCGGGTGGCCGCCGGGGACGTCGTCGCCGAAGCGCTTGCGGCTGAAGGTGAGCACCCGGTTGACGAAGTTGCCGAGGGTGTCGGCGAGGTCCTTGTTGACCACGGAGGCGAACAGGTCCCAGGTGAAGCTGGAGTCGTCCGACTCGGGCGCGTGCGCCATCAGGAAGTAGCGCCAGTAGTCGGCGGGCAGCAGTTCCAGCGCGACGTCGGTGAAGATGCCGCGCTTCTGGCTGGTGGAGAACTTCCCGCCGTAGTACGTCAGCCAGTTGAAGGCCTTGACGTGGTCGACCTTCTTCCACGGGCGGCGGGAGCCGAGCAGGGTGGCCGGGAACATCACGGTGTGGAACGGGACGTTGTCCTTGGCCATGAACTCGGTGTAGCGGACGGTCTCGTCGGCCTCGTACCACCAGGACTTCCAGTCCCGCAGCTGTCCGGCCGGGGCCGCGTCCGCCCACTCCTTGGTGGCGCCGATGTACTCGATCGGGGCGTCGAACCAGACGTAGAACACCTTGCCCTCGGCGGCCAGTTCGGGCCACACGTCGGCCGGCACCGGGACGCCCCACTCCAGGTCTCGGGTGATGGAGCGGTCCTGGAGGCCCTCGGTCAGCCACTTGCGGGCGATCGAGGAGGCCAGCACCGGCCAGTCGTCGGCGTGGGTGTCGATCCAGCCCTCGACCTCCTCGGTGAGCTTGGACTGGAGCAGGAACAGGTGGCGGGTCTCCCGGACCTCCAGGTCGGAGCTGCCGCTGATCGCCGAGCGGGGCTCCAGCAGGTCGGTCGGGTCCAGCACCCGGGTGCAGTTCTCGCACTGGTCGCCGCGGGCCTTGTCGTAGCCGCAGTGCGGGCAGGTGCCGACGATGTAGCGGTCCGGCAGGAAGCGGCCGTCGGTGTTGGAGTACACCTGGCGGATCGCGCGCTCCTCGATGAAGCCGTTGCGCTGGAGCTCGCGGGCGATCTCCTGGGTGATCTCCCGGTTCTGCGGCGAGGAGCTGCGGCCGAAGTGGTCGAAGGAGAGCCCGAAGCCGTCGTACACCGCCCGCTGCGCGTCGTGGGCCCGGGCGCAGAACTCCGCGACCGGCAACCCGGCTTCCTGGGCGGCCAGTTCGGCGGGGGTGCCGTGCTCGTCGGTGGCGCAGATGAACAGCACCTCGTGCCCGCGCCGGCGCAGGTACCGGGCGTGGACGTCCGCCGGGAGCATGGACCCGACCATGTTGCCCAGGTGCTTGATCCCGTTGATGTACGGAAGGGCGCTGGTGATCAGGTGCCGAGCCATCCTCGGATGCTCCGATTTCTCCCGCACGCGCACCCCACCCGGAGTGCCGTGGCGGGCGCAGGGGTCCATTCGGGCTGCAAGCCTAGGGCAAACAGGGGGTCCCGGCGCGCGCGGCGGGCCGGGCGGACGTCAACGCCGGGCGGAGCTCACGGCCGGCCGGACGTCACGGCCGGGAGAAGTCCCCGTACCGGTCGAACTCCCCGGACTTCACCCCGCGGAGGAAGGCGGCCCACTTGCGCGGCGTGGTGCGCACCACGACCTCGGGGCGGTCGGACTCGCGGATCTCGACCAGCCCGCCCGCCCCGGCTCTGACCTCGACGCAGTCGGTGCTCTCCCCGCTGGCCGTGGCCTTGCGCCACCTGCTCATGCGAAGTCTTTCAACAGGGACCGGATGAAGTCCCTGGACTCCTCCGACCCGAGCGCGATCCCCGCGGTCTCCTCCTTGATCCGGCGGTAGGAGGCGAGTTCGACCTGGGTGTGTACGAACTTCGGTCCGTGGGAGAGGTCGATCTGGACGGTGTCGAGCTCGGGGACCGGTCCGCGGGCGAGGTAGAGGCTCTCCCCGGAGCCGGTGTAGGTGGGCACGCTGAACGGGATCACCCGGATCTCCACCCCGGGGCGCTCGGAGTTCTCCAGCAGGCCCAGCAGCTGGTCGCGCAGCACGTCCGGACCGCCGAACTGCATGCGCAGCGCGGACTCGTGGAGGAACGCGCTGTACGGCTTCGGGTGGTCGACGAAGATCTGCTGGCGCCGGATCCGGAACGCCTTCCGGATGTCCGCCTCCTGCCGGTACTGGGGGGGAAGCCGCTCGAACACCGCGGCGGCGTACTCCGGGGTCTGCAGCAGGCCGGGAATGAAGGTGCTGTTCAGGATGGAGAGGGAGGAGGCGTGGTGCTCCATTTCCGCGATGTCGATGATCGCGTTCGGCAGCCGGCCGCGGTAGCTGTCCCACCAGTACTTGCGCCGGTCCTGGGTCATCGCCAACAGCGCTTCCAGGTAAGGGCCTTCCTCGCAGCCGCAGGTGCGGGCCCAGGTCCGCAGCCGCTCGGCGCTGATGCCCGACTTCCCGTTCTCCATCTGGGAGATCTTGGGCAGGTCGGTGCCGATGGTGGCGGCCAGGGTCTTGGGCGTGACGCCCACGCGTTCGCGCATCCTGCGCAACTCGATCCCGAGGCGCTGCTGGCGCACGGTCGGCGACAAGCGGGGTGGCATGACTCTCTTCTCCGGGTCGCGGCTGCGTCGATGCTTCCGGTGAAGTGTGCCGCGCACACCTGGCCCTAGCTACTGAAATGGGGGATACACCACGATGGAGTGAACGTTCTCGGGCTCGGTAGCAACTCTGGCACCTTGACCCTATGGTCGTCCGTGTCACTCGCTGACATGTTGCCGCCTAAACAGTCGTCAGCGCCCCGCAGGAAACACGCCAGACGCACGGTCGCGACACCCGAAATCACCGACCGGAGACAGCCATGCCCCTCCCCTCGCATCTCCGCCTTCCCCACCGGCCCCTTCCGCACCAGCGCAATTCCGCACCGCGGTGAATGCCCTCCTCGTCGCCGGACTGTCGGCGCTCCTGCTCGCCGTCCTGTTCGTCGGCTGGCTGGTCTGGCTGGTGAACATCCAGCCTTACGAACTCCGTGCGGCGAAACACGAGTTGGCGGCCGGCCATTCCGCCCGCGGTGAGCGGAAATAGCCGTCCCGCGCCAGGCCGCGGGGCCGTCGTGATCCGTCGGGGTGTCCGTCGTGGTCCGCCGATCGGCGGCTCAGCCCCGTGAAAGCCTCTCCGACAGGCGGGACTTGGCCGTCGGCCACTCGTCGGCGAGCATCGAGAAGTAGGCGCTGTCCCGCCAGGTGCCGTCGGGGCGCAGACGGTGGCGGCGGTGGGTGCCCTCGTACTGGGCGCCGAGGCGCTGGATGGCGGTGCGGGAGCGCTCGTTGCGGGCGTCGGTCTTCCAGAAGACGCGCCCCATGCCGAGGTCCTCGAAGGCGTGGGAGAGGAGCAGCAGCTTGGCCTCGGTGTTCACCGCCGTGCGCCACACCGAGCGGGCGTACCAGGTGCCGCCGATCTCCACGCCCTCGTCGCGGGCACTGTAGTCGTGGTACCCGGTGGCGCCGACGGCCCGGCCGCCGGCGAGGTCGATCACGGCGAAGTTCACCGACTCGCCCGCGGCCGCCTCCGCGATCCGGGTGTCCAGGACCGCGCCGAACTCCTCCTCCGAGGCGGGCGGGAGGTGCATCGTCCAGCGCCAGATCTCGGGGTCGGAGCCGACGGTGGCCCAGAGGTCGGCGAGGTGGCGGCGCTCCAGCGGCTCCAGGCGGATGTGGCGGCCGGTGAGGACGACGGGTGAGGGCAGTGTCGCAGTCATGATCCAAACGTAGCCGCAGCCTGCACTAGGTGCAATAGATTTTTGAACTAGTGCATTAATGGGCGCGGACAGCGCGAAGGGCCCCGCGGGACGGATCCCGCGGGGCCCTCGAAGAGGCCTCGGCCGACGGTCGGTCGGCCGGCCGGCCTCAGATGAACGAGTTGATCTCGATCGTCTCATCGCGGCCCGGGCCGACGCCGATGGCCGAGATCGGCGCGCCCGACATCTCCTCCAGCGCCTTCACGTACGCCTGGGCGTTCTTCGGCAGCTCGGCGAAGGTCTTCGCCTTGCTGATGTCCTCGGTCCAGCCCGGCAGGGTCTCGTAGATCGGCTTGGCGTGGTGGAAGTCCGACTGGTTGTAGGGGAGCTCCTCGACGCGCTTGCCGTCGATCTCGTACGCGACGCAGACCGGGATCTGCTCCCAGCCGGTCAGCACGTCCAGCTTGGTGAGGAAGAAGTCGGTGAGGCCGTTGACCCGGGTCGCGTAGCGCGCGATGACGGCGTCGAACCAGCCGCAGCGGCGGTCGCGGCCGGTGGTGACACCGCGCTCCCCGCCGATCCGGCGCAGCGCCTCGCCGTCCTCGTCGAGCAGCTCGGTCGGGAACGGGCCGGAGCCGACGCGGGTGGTGTAGGCCTTGAGGATGCCGATGACCCGGTCGATCTTGGTCGGGCCGATGCCGGCGCCGGTGCAGGCGCCGCCCGCGGTCGGGTTCGACGAGGTCACGAAGGGGTACGTGCCGTGGTCGACGTCGAGCAGGGTGCCCTGGCCGCCCTCCAGCAGGACGACCTTGTCCGCCTTCAGCGCCTCGTCCAGGACGAGGGTGGTGTCGGAGAGGAAGGGCTTGATCTTCTCCGCGTAGCCCAGGTACTCCTCGACCACCAGGTCGGCCGGGATGGTGCGGCGGTTGTACAGCTTGACCAGGACCTGGTTCTTGTCGTGCAGCGCCGCCTCGATCTTCTGGCGCAGGATCGACTCGTCGAACAGGTCCTGGACCCGGATGCCGACGCGGTTGATCTTGTCCGCGTAGGTCGGGCCGATGCCGCGGCCGGTGGTGCCGATCCGGCGCTTGCCGAGGAAGCGCTCGGTGACCTTGTCCAGGGTGCGGTGGTACGGCGTGATCAGGTGGGCGTTGCCCGAGATCAGCAGCTTCGAGGTGTCGATGCCGCGCTCGTTCAGGCCGGCCAGCTCGGAGAGCAGCACCGCCGGGTCGATCACGACGCCGTTGCCGATCACCGGCGTCACGTTCGGGCTGAGGATTCCGGAAGGGAGCAGGTGGAGGGCGTACTTCTGATCGCCGATGACCACCGTGTGACCGGCGTTGTTGCCGCCCTGGTAGCGGACCACGTAGTCGACGGAGCCGCCGAGGAGGTCGGTGGCCTTCCCCTTGCCCTCGTCTCCCCACTGAGCACCAACGAGCACGAGTGCCGGCACAGGCGTACACCCCTTCCGGTTGGGGCATCCTGCGTAGGCCGCAGTCTGCCCCGAGATAGACGAAGCCCCTGGCGCAATGGCGCAAGGGGCTCTTGCACCGAGAGATTACCTGAGGAAGGACCGGTCGTGTCGTCCCTGTCCACGCCTGCTACCGGCGGCCCGGAGCCGCTCCTGCTGCTCCTCGACCCGGTGGCCCGGCAGACCGACGGCGAGTCGGTGCGGATCGCGAAGGACGTGCTCTGCGGAGGTGCGGACGCCAAGGTGGCCTTCCCGGAGAGCCCGTCCGAGCTCGACCGGGTGCTTTCGCACCGGGGCCGCAGGCGACCGGTGGTGATCGGTTCCGACCTCGCGCTGCAAAGGGTGCTCCAGGCCCTGCATCGCCAGCGTGAGCTGGGGTCGGAACCGGTGGGGATGGTTCCGGTCGGGCGCTCGGAGGAGCTGCTCGCGGCCCGCGCGCTCGGCGTGCCGGGGGAGCCGGTCCGGGCCGCGCGGGCGGTGCTGGCGGGCGTGCCGCGCCGGCTGGACCTGCTGGTGGACGACGGTGGCGGCGTGGCGCTGGGCGGGGTGCGGATCACCGGCGGGGCCGCCCGCCGCCCGGTGGGCCGTGCGGGCGGCTGGCGTTCGCTATGGGCGAAACTGGCTGCGGCCGAGCAGGCGAACGCACTCACGCCGGACGGGGCCGACCACGGCTCCCGGGTCCGGGTCGAGGCGGACGGCCGGCTGCTCGCGGACGTCCACCGGCCGGTCCGGCTGGTCCAGGTCACGCTCCCGGCCGGTGCCTCGGAGGGGGTGGGCGAGATGGAGGTGGTGGTCGCCGCCTCCGGCGCCCTGGTGCGCGCCCGGGCGGCGAGCGTCTCGGTGGTCGGGCGCGGCTTCGGCTACGAGGCGGACGGCCACCCGGTCGGCCCGGTCCGGGCCCGGACCTGGACGGTGCACCCGGGGGCCTGGGGCCTGCTGCTGCCGGCGGCCTGACCGGTCGGCCTGACCGGTCGGCCCGGCCCTGCGGCCCGGCCCTGCGGCCCGGCCCTGCGGCCCGGCCCTGCGACCCGACCGATGGGCGGCCGACGGGAGGGCGACCGGCGGGCGACCGGTGGGGGAACCCCGGGTGAGCAGGCTCACGTTCCTCCGTGCCCGGACACCCTCCGCCGTACCCGCCGAACTCCCCAACAGGCGCGAACCGCAAGGCCAACCGCCACTCGCCGGAATTCCCCCCACCCGAAATCCCGGGCCCGTAAGGGGTTTTGTCTACGCGCGTTAACCGGCGGTCGGCGGACAAACCCGCAGTCCCGGGGTCCGGAAGCCCGCGTCAACTGCCCTAGACTCGAAGGCGTGCCACGTGGTGACGGAAGACTCAACCACGATCTTCTTCCCGGTGAGAAAGGCCCCCAGGACGCGTGTGGCGTCTTCGGTGTCTGGGCTCCCGGCGAGGAGGTCGCCAAGCTCACGTTCTTCGGCCTTTACGCCCTGCAGCACCGCGGTCAGGAATCCGCGGGCATCGCAGTGAGCAACGGCTCCCAGATTCTCGTCTTCAAGGACATGGGGCTCGTCTCCCAGGTCTTCGACGAGGCCTCGCTGGGGTCGTTGCACGGGCATATCGCCGTCGGACACGCCCGCTACTCGACCACCGGTTCCTCGGTCTGGGAGAACGCCCAGCCGACCTTCCGGGCGACCGTTCACGGCTCGCTGGCCCTCGGGCACAACGGAAACCTGGTGAACACCGCCGAACTGGCGGCCATGGTCGCCGAACTGCCCGGCGAGGAGCACGTCTCGCGCTCCGGCCGGACCGCCGCGACCAACGACACCGACCTGGTGACCGCCCTGCTGGCCGGCCACCCGGACCTCTCCATCGAGGAGACGGCCAAGGTCGTGCTGCCCGAGGTCAAGGGCGCCTTCTCGCTCGTCTTCATGGACGAGCACACCCTCTACGCCGCCCGCGACCCGCAGGGCATCCGCCCGCTGGTGCTCGGCCGGCTGGAGCGCGGCTGGGTGGTCGCCTCCGAGACGGCGGCGCTGGACATCTGCGGCGCCTCCTTCATCCGCGAGGTCGAGCCCGGCGAGCTCATCGCCATCGACGAGAACGGCATGCGCAGCTCCCGGTTCGCCGAGGCGAAGCCCAAGGGCTGCGTGTTCGAGTACGTCTACCTGGCCCGCCCCGACACCTCCATCTCCGGCCGCAACGTGCACCTCTCCCGCGTGGAGATGGGCCGCCGGCTGGCGAAGGAGGCGCCCGTCGAGGCCGACCTGGTGATAGCGACGCCCGAGTCCGGCACCCCCGCCGCGATCGGCTACGCCGAGGCCAGCGGCATCCCGTACGGCTCCGGCCTGGTGAAGAACGCCTACGTGGGCCGCACCTTCATCCAGCCCAGCCAGACGATCCGCCAGCTCGGCATCCGGCTCAAGCTCAACCCGCTGCGCGAGGTCATCGCGGGCAAGCGCCTGGTGGTCGTGGACGACTCGATCGTGCGCGGCAACACCCAGCGCGCGCTGGTGAAGATGCTGCGCGAGGCCGGCGCCGCCGAGGTGCACATCCGGATCTCCTCGCCGCCGGTGAAGTGGCCCTGCTTCTTCGGCATCGACTTCGCCACCCGCGCGGAGCTGATCGCCAACGGCATGACCATCGAGGAGATCGGCCGCACCCTGGGTGCCGACTCGCTCTCCTACATCTCGATCGACGGCATGATCGAGGCCACCAAGCAGCCCAAGGACCGGCTCTGCCGGGCCTGCTTCGACGGCGAGTACCCGATGGAGCTGCCGGACCCGGCGCTGCTCGGCAAGCTCCTGCTGGAGGCCGAGATCAAGGGCGGCCAGCAGCAGCCGGCCGTCCGCGGCAAGCCGACCAGCGGCAGCGACCTGGACGGCGTCCAGTCGCTGCTCGGCGGGGCGGGCGCGGCCGACGCGCTGCGCCGGCCGTAGCGAACCGACGGTGGGGTCCCGCGAACCGGGGCCCCACCGCTGTTCCACCCCCTCGCTGTTCCGAAGAACCACCCCCACCTGACCCGAGAGGGCCGCACGCCGTGACCAGCTCCCACCAGTCGCCCACCACCACGCCCGACGGAGACGCCGCGCGTCGCCCCTCCGACGGCGCCACCTACGCCGCCGCCGGTGTCGACATCGAGGCGGGCGACCGCGCCGTCGAGCTCATGAAGCAGTGGGTGAAGAAGGCCAACCGCCCCGAGGTGGTCGGCGGTCTCGGCGGCTTCGCCGGCCTCTTCGACGCGTCCGCCTTCAAGAACTACGAGCGGCCGCTGCTGGCCTCGGCCACCGACGGCGTGGGCACCAAGGTGGCCATCGCCGCCGCCATGGACAAGCACGACACCATCGGCCACGACCTGGTCGGCATGGTCGTCGACGACCTGGTGGTGTGCGGTGCCGAGCCGCTGTTCATGACCGACTACATCTGCGTCGGCAAGGTCGTCCCGGAGCGGGTCGCCGCGATCGTCAAGGGCATCGCCGAGGGCTGCGCGCTGGCCGGCTGCGCCCTGGTCGGCGGCGAGACCGCCGAGCACCCGGGCCTGCTGGGCCCGGACGAGTACGACGTCGCGGGCGCCGGCACCGGTGTGGTGGAGGCCGACGCGCTGCTCGGCGCGGACCGGGTCCGGGCCGGCGACGTGGTGATCGCGATGGCCGCCTCCGGCCTGCACTCCAACGGCTACTCGCTGGTCCGCCACGTGCTGCTGAACGAGGCCGGCTGGAAGCTGGACCGCAAGGTCGAGGAGTTCGGCCGCACCCTCGGCGAGGAGCTGCTGGAGCCGACCCGGATCTACTCGCTGGACTGCCTGGCGCTCACCCGGGCCACCGAGGTGCACGCCTTCTCGCACGTCACCGGCGGCGGCCTGGCGGCCAACCTGGACCGGGTCATCCCGGCCGGCCTGCACGCCCGCCTGGACCGCGGCACCTGGACCCCGCTGCCGGTCTTCCAGACCGTCGCCGAGGTCGGCCGGGTGGCCACCCTGGAGATCGAGAAGACGCTGAACATGGGCGTCGGCATGGTCGCGGTCGTCCCGCCGCACTCGGTGGACGTCGTGCTGTCGATCCTGGAGGACCGCGGCGTCGAGGCCTGGCTGCTCGGCGACATCGTCGAGCGCACCGACGAGCACGAGGGCGGCGCGGCCCTCTACAACGCCTACGAGGGCTTCCGGGCGAGCTGACCGGACCGCGACGACGGGAGGGCCCCTCCGGAGCACCGGAGGGGCCCTCCCGCGTCCCGGGCGTCGCCGCGGGACCCGCCCCCGGAGGCGGGAACGCCGAAAACCGGCCCGGCGCCGTGGGCGCCCGGACCGGTCCGGCGGGACTGCTTCGTTACGAGCGGCGGGAGGCCTGGGAGGCCCCGGTACCCGGCCCGCTGTCGTCCTCGTCGTCGAGGTCGGCGTAGCGGGCGGCGTACTCCGCGTAGGGGTCGTCGTCCTCCACTTCCTCGATCGGCTCCGGCTCGATCGAAGAGGTGGACGGCGATACGCCCAGCTCGTTGGACAGACGGTTAGCGTCAAACCCGCCGCTGTTGTACTTCAGCTCGCGGGCGACCTTCGTCTGCTTGGCCTTGGCCCGGCCGCGCCCCATGGGTCGACCCCCTCAACGATGGGGCTCACGGCCCCGAGTCTGACACGTGTTCATGATCAGGACCGGCGCCTGCCCGAATGGGAGAAGCCGTCCCTTGGAGCATTAACGGTACCTGTTTCCGCCGCTGGACGGTACGTCGTCGGTGTGACGTGGCGCGCACCGACTGCACCCGAGACCAGGTCTTTCCAGGTCAAGGGAGGTTTTGCGGCGGTTTTCGCGCTGTCCGGAGGTGTCTGAGGTCCGTCGTTCCAGGACTGATTATCCCCCCTGGGGGGGCCTCGGATCACCCGTTCGGGCGGAGAAGTGAGAATCCGGTTCCACATCGTGATGCGCGGGGGGCCGCAGTGACCGCCCCCCGCGCACCACCGGGCGGGTCGCCGGCCGGATCAGGCGCGGCGGGCGCCGGGCAGCAGCACCGTGCGCAGGGCGCTGATCTCGCGCATCCGCTTCTCGGCCAGGCGGTCGGCGGCGACCGCCGGCGGGACGCCGTCGGCCGCGGCCCGGGTGAAGATCTCCAGGGTGGTGTCGAAGATCTTCGTGGCCTTGTTCTTGGCCCGCTCGAAGTTGAAGCCGTCGATCTCGTCGGCGACCTGGATGACGCCGCCGGAGTTCACCAGGTAGTCCGGCGCGTAGAGGATGCCGCGGTCGGCCAGGTCCTTCTCGACGCCCGGGTGGGCCAGCTGGTTGTTGGCCGCGCCGCAGACGATCGAGGTGCCGAACTCGCCCAGTGCGGCGACGACCGGGTCGGTCAGCGCGCCGCCGAGGGCGCAGGGGGCGTAGACGTCCAGCTTGGCCTGGAGCAGGGCGGTGGTGTCGGCGACCACCTCCACCTCCGGGTGGGCGGCGCGCACGCGGTTGACCGCGGCCTCGAAGGGGTCGGTGACGACGACGGTGGCGCCGTCCGCGACCAGGTGGCCGACCAGGTAGTGGCCGACCTTGCCGACGCCCGCGACGCCGACCCGCTTGCCGCGCAGGGTCGGCTGGCCCCAGCGGGCCTGGGCGGTGGCGCGCATGCCCTGGAAGACGCCGAAGGCGGTCAGGATGGACGAGTCGCCGGCGCCGCCGTGCTCGGGCGAGCGGCCCGTCACGAACTCGGTCTCGCGGGCGATGACGTCCATGTCCTGGACGTAGGTGCCCACGTCGCAGGCGGTGATGTAGCGGCCGCGCAGGGACTCGACGAAGCGGCCGTAGGCCCGGAGCATCGCCTCGTTCTTGTCCTTGTTCGGGTCGCCGATGATGACGGCCTTGCCGCCACCGAGGTCCAGGCCGGCCAGCGCGTTCTTGTAGGACATTCCGCGGGACAGGTTCAGCGCGTCCTCCAGCGCCGCCTCCTCGGAGGCGTACGGGAAGAAGCGGGTGCCGCCGAGGGCCGGGCCCAGGGCGGTCGAGTGGATGGCGATGATCGCCTTCAGGCCCGAGCTGCGGTCGTGGCAGAGGACGACCTGCTCGTGACCGTCGCCGGGGGTGCCGTCCTGTTCGGTACGGAAGATCCTGCTGAGCACGCCGGGTGCGGGGTGCGTGGCGGGGGTCTGTACGTCGGTCACTGTGGTGACTCCAGTATCGAAGGCCCGCTGCGGTGGTGCGGGCGCCTAGGGCGAAGCGTAGCCGCGCGGAGGCCGTCGATCCGCTGTCTTGTCCGAGCTGGGGCCGGACGTCCGAGGCGTGAGACGGTCGGCGGTACGGGGCGCACCCTCCCGGCGCCGGGCGGCGCGTGCGACCATGCAGGACGTGACCGTCGTACGCACTTCCGTACAACCGCCCTACGCCGCCCACCTGCGGGTCTACGAGCCGCTGGCCGCGTACCCGGAGCCCGAGCGGACGCGCTGGCAGGCCTACGCGGCGGAGCACGGGCCGGACGCCGCGGAACCGGAGCGGCCGGTGGCGGCGGCGGTGCTGGAGGAGCAGCGGGAGGCGCTCGCCGGGCTGGCCGCCCGCACGCCCAGGGCGCTGCCCGAGCGGGAGAGCGGGCGGGCCTACCTGCGGGTGGTGGACGGCGTCCTGTACGTCTGCCCGTGGGCGACCAGGCTGCGCAGCTGGCAGGCGCTGGAGGAGCTGAGGGCGGGGGCGCCGGTGGCGCTGCTGGACGCCGTGCTGCCGCCGGTGACCCGGGAGGCCGCCGAGGCGGACCGGGAGCGCTGGCGGGCCGGCCACCCGGACGCCCGGCCGTGGATCCTGACCAGCCGCTGGGAGGTGCCGGTGCGCTGGTTCCTCCCGTTCGGGGAGGAGGACCGCTGCTTCGTGCCGGGCGAGGCCGTCGCGGTGGCCGACGCGGTGGACGGCACGGTGGACGGAGGGGAAGGGGCGGGGGAGCGCGCGGGCGGGCCGGCGGCGCTGTTCTACCTGGTGCCGATGGCGCAGGCGCGCCGGCGGGTGGCGCGGGCCCTCCGGGCGCTGCGCGAGGCGGTGCCGGACGGGGAGCTGGTGCTGGGGGCGGAGCGGGTCGGGCGCTGGCTGGAGGAGTTCCATCCGCGTTCGCTGGTGGAACTGGACTACGGGGGCCTGGTGCATCTGCTGGGCCCGGAACGGTTGTTGGCGGACCGTTCGGCGGGGGAGCTGGAGGAGGGGCTGCGCGCGCTGCGGGCGGGGGACACCGACGGGGCGCTGCGGGTGTACCGGGAGCTGACGGGGCGGTGGCGCCGGGTGCTGGCGCTGCGGAACGCGAACTGACGTCCGACCGCGCGTGTATGACTGTAAGAGGCCTAAGGGCCGCACGGTCGATGACCAAGGTCCTGGTTCGGGTCAATAGCTGCCGAACGTGACACTACTCACCGTTGACGCGAACTTACCCCTATGTGCAAAAATGGGACAACCAGCCCAACTTCACGTGAGCGTGCCCACTTTTGGGTGGTTCTGGAGTCGATGCGTGCTTTGCGGGGAAACGGAGGGTCTGGTCCCTTCGTAACCGGATGTCATCACTATGTGACTGTCCGTTATGGGGTGGTCCATCGCCATCCGTCGGCCTTGAACCCGTGAGGGGTCAATTTTGGCGGTTTGGTCGATAGGGCTGGACGGATGGTGTAGTTGTAGACACCAGGACAAGCCGTTCGTCCTATAACCGACTCGGCCCGTCTATGCCATTTCGGGCATCGCGGGCCAAGGTGCAGAATTTGAAGGATAGAACCGCCCTGGTTCGGTTCTCCCGAGGAGGCCGCTCATGACCGCTCGTACCCCTGATGCTGAGCCGCTGCTGACGCCGGCAGAGGTTGCCACCATGTTCCGCGTGGACCCGAAGACGGTCACCCGCTGGGCCAAGGCGGGCAAGCTGACGTCGATTCGCACGCTCGGCGGTCACCGTCGTTACCGTGAGGCGGAGGTGCGCGCTCTGCTTGCTGGGATTCCTGCCCAGCGCACTGAGGCCTGATAGGCCAAAGGCTCTTTAAAGGGGCCGCTTACCGGACTCCGCCGGGTCCGGTAAGCGGCCCCTTTGTCATGCCCGTCCGAGGGTGTTCCGCGTCGGCCGAGTGGTCGGAATGTTGAACTCCGGATAACGATTTGATGCGCGTGGGGTGGGGGGGATTTACAGTGAATAGCTGTACAATTTTACATATTAAATTAAGGGCGTTCCGGAGGGGGTCGCCCGGGACCGGTTCCGGATGATCTCTGGTGACGACCGTCACACGGTCCGTCACTTGTGGTCTAGACCTACTCGGGGTAAAGGGCCGAACGGTCAAAAGCGAGAGGCCCGGAACCTGACGGTTCCGGGCCTCTCGCGCTGCGGCGATCCCGACGGGACTTGAACCCGCGACCTCCACCTTGACAGGGTGGCGAGCTA
>NZ_JBSFWR010000067.1:0-47310 GCF_053594915.1 Kitasatospora sp. NPDC002543
ACCCAGTCGCAGATCGGCGCCCGCCTGGGGCTGTCCCAGATGCACGTCTCCCGCCTGCTCTCCCGCACCCTGCGGCGCCTGCGCGAGGGCCTGGAGGAGGACTGAGGGGCCGGGGGGCGACCCCGCCGCTTGGCCGCGGGACGGTGTCTACGTAAGGTCGGAGGGCACGGACATGGAGGGGACGACGATGATGCCATCCGACAACGACCAGCGGGACCTCGTAGCGGCGGCCTCCCCGTACCGAGCGGAGCTGGCGGTGCGCACCCGCCCCGCGGCCCGCGGCGCGGTGGTCTGCGCCCTGGCGGGCGACCTCGACATCGAGACCCTCGCCCCCGCGGCCGACACGCTCACCGCCCTGGTCGCGCAGCGGCCCGGCGCGGTGGTGATCGACCTCGCCGGGGTGGGCTTCTGCGACTCCTCCGGGCTGAACCTCCTGCTCAAGACCCGCCTCGCGGCGGGGGAGGAGGGCGTGGAACTGCGCCTGGCCGCGGTGCCGCCCACGGTGATGCGGGTCCTCGAACTGACCGGCACCCACGCGGTGTTCTCCATCCACGCCTCGGCCGAGGAGGCCCTGGCGGCCTGAGCCGCCCCGCCCCGCGGGCGCGGCCCCGCGGGTGCGCGCCGGGGCGCGTGTCCGGGCGCGTATCGCGGGCGAGCCGCGCACCGGGCGCCGGGGAAGGCATAATCCCGGGAGCGCCGGGAAACCGACCATGCGAACCGCCGTCGATCCGAAAGGGTGCCCTCACATGACGATGAGCCGGGGAACCCTGGACGGCGACCCGCAGCCGACCGGGCCCACCCTGCCCGCCGGGGGCCAGCGCAGACGGCTGCCCCTGGCCGGGATCCCCAAGCCGGTCGCCCGGGCCCGGGCCTTCACCACCGAGGCCGTCGGCGACTGGTACCCGCCCGCCGCGGCGCCCGGCGCCCACGAGGGCGTCGGCGCGGACGTCGTGCTGCTGGTGGCCGAACTGGTGGCCAACGCCATGCTGCACGGCGACGGACCGCTGGAACTCGTCCTGGACGCCACCGGGCAGCGCCTGCGGGTGGAGGTCAGCGACCGCAGCCAGGCGATGCCCGCGCTGCGCCTGCCGCACGAGCCGACCCTGCCCGGCGGCCACGGCCTGTTCATCGTGCAGCGCACCGCCGACCGCTGGGGCGCCGAACCGCACGGCCAGGGCAAGACGATCTGGGCCGAGTTCGACGCCCACCGGCTGTCCCGCGGCTGACCGGCGGCCGTCCCGGGGCCCGCGCCGGCCCCACACGCCGGCCCCACACGCCGGCCGGCCGCCGCCCCGGGCGGGACGGCGGCCGGCGGCCGGTCGCTCAGAGGATGCGGCCGCTGTAGAACGGGCCGTAGTAGAGCGCGTACCGGTCCTGGAACCCGGGCTCCACCTCCAGCACGTCGCGGTCGAGGTCGGGGCCGGCCTTGATCTCCTCCCTGCTCCGGTCCACGTACACCTTCCGCTCCGCGATCTCCACGCGGGAGACGGTGCCGGCCGGCAGCAGCACCCGCTTCCCGAAGATCCAGGGGCCGGTGTCGACGACCAGGTACTGCGCCCCCACCTCCTCGGACAGCTTGTCGACCTTGCCGATGGGGCCGTCCTCCGCCTCCACGTGGAACCCGATGAGGTCGGTGCCGGCGCGGTGGCCGCTGGCGTCACGGAACTCCCAGATGCCGGTGTTCCCGCTCATGCGCATCTCCCTTCCCTGGTACGGGCCGGCGAGGTGCCGGCCCGGCGCGGACGCGCGATGACCGGCTGCCCCGCCCCGCCGCATCCATGCCGCCCGGCCGCCGGACCAGCCCGCCGGCACCGGCCGCCGTCCGGCCGCCGCCGACAGGAATGGCCGCGCCCCACCGGGAAAAACGAGCTGCCGGCGGGCGTCGCCGTACCCGGGCGCCCGCCGGCCGCACCCGGGAGAAGGGAAGACCGACAGATGTGGTGGAGCCTGCTACGCCTGGCACTCGCGAGCGCCGGGGCGGTGCTCTTCGCGTACGGCCTGGACCGGATCGCGCAGTTCGCGGTACGGCGCCTGGCCGCCCGCGCGGGCACCGCCGGCATACCCCTGCTGGTGCGCCGCTGCCGGCTCCCGCTGCTGGCGCTGACGGCCTGCCTGCTCCTGCTCACGGCCCTGCCCTGGATCGCCGCGCCGCCGGACGCCCGCGACGGGCTGCGCCACCTGGCGGTGATCCTCGCCATCGCCGCCGGCGGCTGGCTGTGCGCCCGGGTGGTGGCGCTGGTCGTCGACAGCACCCTGCGGCTCGCCGTGCACCGACGCGACCCGGCCTGGGCCGGGCGCGCCCGCACCCAGGCCGACCTGCTCGGCCGGATCGTCCAGGCGGTCGTCGCCGTGGTGACGCTGGGCGCGGTCCTGATGACCTTCCCGGCCGTGCGCGGCGTCGGCACCAGCCTGCTCGCCTCCGCCGGGCTGGTCGGCGTGGTGGCGGGCGTGGCGGCCCAGAGCACCCTGGCCAACGTCTTCGCCGGCGTCCAGATGGCCTTCGGCGACCTCGCCCGGATCGGGGACGTGGTCGTGGTCGGCGGCGAGTGGGGCACCGTCGAGGAGATCACCCTGACCGCCGTGGTGATCGCGACCTGGGACCAGCGGCGCCTGGTGATGCCCATGTCGTACTTCGTCGGCCGCCCGTTCGAGAACTGGTCCCGCCGCTCCAGCCGGATCACCGGCACCGCGCTGCTCCACCTCGACCACCACGCCCCGGTCGCCGAGCTGCGCAAGGAGTTCGACGCCTTCCTCGCCGGGAACCGGCTGTGGGACGGCGAGGGCAGCGCCCTCCAGGTGGTCGACACCACCCCCACCACCATCGTGGTCCGGGTGCTGGCCACGGCGGCGGACGGCGCCGACGCCTTCGAGCTCCGCTGCCAGCTGCGCGAGCACCTCATCGGCTACCTGCGCGACCACCACCCGTACGCCCTGCCCCGGCTGCCCGTGGCCCCGGCCCCCGGCTCGCACCCGGACACCGGGGCGTTCCCGGACACCGGGGCCGTCACCGACCAGCCGCCCGCGCCGCCCGAGCCACGCGCGCCGGGCAGGTGACCGGGGGCCGTCACCGGCCGCCCTCCCCGCCCCCGTCCTTCCCGCCCTCCTCCTTCGGCCCGTCCGGCTCCCCGTGCTCCCCGGGCTCCCCGGCCGGTGACGGCTCCTCGTGGAAGGAGACGTCGACCCGCTGCTCGGGCCGGCGCTCCTCCTGCCGGGCGACCGAGGACAGCACCGCCACGTCCGCCTCCGTCAGCGGCGGCTGCAGCAGGCTGCGCGGCCACAGCCGCCGGGCCAGCACCACGTTGGTCTCGGCCGCGTACACGGTGACCTGCGCCGCCAGGTAGAGCCAGGACAGCAGCCCGATCACCGTCGCGAAGAACCCGTAGACCTGGCTCGCGTGCCGCAGCGCGTGGGCGACCAGCAGCGACCCGCCCGCCTGCAGGGCCGTGAACAGCGGCCCGGCCAGCACGCAGCCCGGCCACAGCAGCCGCAGCGGCACCTCGCGCGGGGTGAGCACCCGGAAGCACGCCAGGCACAGGGCCGTGTTCACCAGCGCCGAGACGACCAGGCCCCCGACCCGGGCGGCCGGCCCGGCCAGCGCGCCGGCGACCAGCGAGGCGGCGGCGGTGGCCAGCGCCAGCCCGACGCCCAGCACCACGAACAGCAGCCCGCAGCGCGCCAGCCGCGGCCAGTAGCCGGGCCGCTGCACGCCCGGCACGTTCCAGACCTCGGCCATGGCGTGCTGCAGCACCTGCGCGATGCCCAGCGCGCCGTACAGCAGCCCGAGCACGCCGATCAGCAGCGCCAGGCCACTGCCCCGCAGCGAGTGGACGTTCTGGCGCAGCTGGTCGCCGATGATCGGGAAGTCCGCGAGCGCGGAGTCGAGCACCGCGCGCTGCGCCCCGGGGTGGCCGTGCAGGACGAAGCCGAGGGCGGTGCTGAGCAGGAGCAGCAGCGGGATCAGGGCGACGAAGCCGTAGTAGGTGATCAGGGCGGACAGCAGCCCGCCCCGGTCGTCCCCGTACTTGCGCACGACGCCGATCACCAGGCCGGGGGCCCGGTGGCGCTGCTGGAAGCGGTCCACGGCCCGCAGGCCCCGTTCGATGGGATTCACGCCGCGCGTCTGCCCGGGGTGCGCGGGTGCGACACCCCGGTCGCGGCATCCGGGTGACGGGTGGGGTTCCTGACGGCCGGTCCGGCGCTGCCGACGCGTCGACTGCTTGATCAACTGGCGTCAAGTTGTCTGTACAGCTCGGAGTCAATTGTCGGCCACCGGACCGTCATCGGACACGACGGCCGCGTCCACCTCGGTCTCGTACACATAACGGGTCCGGTCCGAACCGCGCGGCCGGCCCCCGTACCGAAGCCCGGTAGCGAACACCCGCGGTCCGTCAGCGAGGAGCCCCACCCCCATGAGTCCCAAGCCCGAACTGTCGCGCCGCAGCGTCCTCGGCGGAGCGGCGGCGGCCGCGGTGCTGTCCGCTCTCCCGATCAGCGTCCAGCAGGCGCTCGCCGCACCGGCCCGGCCCGGACGGCTGGCGGACATCCAGCACGTCGTGGTGTTCATGCAGGAGAACCGCGCCTTCGACCACTACTTCGGCACCCTGGCGGGCGTGCGCGGCTTCGGCGACCGCACCGCCGTGCGCGGCGTCGACGGCCGCTCGGTGTTCCACCAGCCCGACCCCGGCCGCAAGGAGGGCTACCTGCTGCCCTTCGCGATGAACGCCGCCCACACCAGCGCCTACCAGCAGGGCGCGCCGTCCTTCGGCTACGGCGACTCCATGAACGCCTGGAACGACGGCCGCGCCGACGGCTCCGTCACCCGCCGCTCCTCCGGCTGGCTCGGCCAGGGCTACTACGAGTCCGCCGACATGCCCTTCTACCACGCCCTCGCCTCGGTGTTCACGGTCTGCGACGCCTACTACGCCTCCGTGCAGTGCAACACCAACACCAACCGCGACCACCTGATGACCGGCACCAGCGGCGGCACCGTGCGGGACACCCCGGTGACCGACAACACCGAGATCCCCGGCGGCTACGAGTGGACCACCTACGCCGAGCGCCTGGAGAAGGCCGGCGTCAGCTGGAGGACCTACCAGGCCGTCGACAACTTCGACGACAACGCCCTCGCCTGGTTCGCCCCCTTCGTCAAGGCCAAGCCCGGCGAGCCGCTGTACGAGCGCGGCATGCGCGCCGTCGGCGACCCGGCCAAGAAGAACGACCCCTTCGCCATGGGCGACGCCCTGGTCGAGGCCTTCACCGCCGACGTCCAGGCCGACCGCCTCCCGCAGGTCTCCTGGATCGTCGCCCCCGCCGCCCTGTCCGAGCACGCCAACTACGCGCCGCCGAACGGCGAACACCTCACCTCCCGGCTGCTGTCCGCGCTCGCCGCCAAGCCCGAGGTCTTCCAGAAGACCGTCTTCATCCTCAACTACGACGAGCACGGCGGCTTCTTCGACCACCACCTGCCGCCCGTCCCGCCGCTGGCCGACGGCCGCGGCAAGTCCAACGTCCCCGTCGACGGCGAGGTCGTCGTCCGCGTCTCCAAGGGCTCCTCCACCTACCACCGGGTGGTCGGCCAGGACGGCAGGTACCGGGTCAGGGCCGCCGACGGCGCCCTCACCTGGTCCGACACCCTGCCCGCCGGCGAGACCCTCGTCTCCGGCCCCTACCCGATGGGCCTGGGCGTACGGGTGCCGATGGTCGTCGTCTCGCCCTGGACCCGCGGCGGCGTCGTCGACTCCACCGTCTACGACCACACCTCCGTCCTGCGCTTCCTGGAACAGCGCTTCGGCGTCCGGGAACCCAACATCAGCCCCTGGCGGCGCGCCGTCTGCGGCGACCTGACGAACGTCTTCGACTTCTCCGGCCGCAACCCCGCCTGGCCGCAACTGCCCGACACCAGCGGCAACCGCCAGAAGGTCGTCGACACCGGCAAGCTCCCCGCCCCCACCGTGCCCAGCCCCCAGACCTTCCCCCAGCAGCAGCGCGGCACCCGCTCCTCCCGCCCCGCCCCCTACAACCTGCTGGTCAAGCCCCGCCTCAAGGGCGACGAACTCACCCTCGACTTCGTCAACCAGGGCCGCCAGGGCGCCGTCCTCGCCGTCTACCCCGCCCCCGGCGAGGCCCCCAGGCACTACACCGTCGCCGCCAGGAGCCGCCTGTCCGACGTCTGGAAGGTCGGCCCCGCCGGCTACGACCTGCGCGTCCACGGCCCCGACGGCGCCCTGTGGCACCTGCGCGGCGACACGAACTCCGCGTACGAGATCTCGCTCTCCGAGGAGGGCGGCGGCAAGGTGCTGGAGGTCGACGTCATCAACCGCTCCCGCACCGCCCGGACCTTCCTGGTCGGCGACCTCGCCTATGGCGACGGCCTGCGCGAGGTCCGGGTGGCCGCCGGCGACGACCGCACCGTCAACCTCAAGGTCGGCCCCGAAGGCTGGTACGACGTCGCCGTCGGCGTCCAGGACGACCTCGGCTTCCGCCGCCGCATCGCCGGGCGCTTCCCCTGGGACGACCGCACCGTCACCGACCCCGCCCTCGGCCTGGCCGACCCGCTCACCGTCGACCTCGCCCTCGGCGCCGCCTCCACCACCATCGACGAACCCGTCCTGCTGCCCGGCCGCCCCGCCACGATCACCGCCACCCTCACCGCCACCACCGCCCTCACCCGCCTGGAGGCCCAGCCCCTGCTGCCGCCCGGCTGGAGCGCCACCGCCGTCACCGCCGCCCCCGACAAGCTCGCCGCCGGCGCCAGGGCCACCGCCGTCTGGCAGGTCACCCCGCCCGCCCGGCTGCCCGCCACCGCCACCCACCGCCTGCTCGTCACCGCCCGCGCCCAGGCCGACGGCCGCTACGCCGTCGCCGACGGCGAACTCGCCGCCCGCCCCGCCCCGCTGATGACCGGCCACCTCCTCGACGAGGACTTCGAATCCCTCGCCGACACCCTCAAGCCCGAATCCGGCCTGCTCGGCTGGACCTCCCAGGCCCCCAAGGGCTGGACGGTCGTCAACGCCCCCGCCATGCCCCAGGGCACCACCCGCCTCCAGGGCTGGACCTTCCACACCAAGCGCGAATGGGCCGCCCTCGGCGCCCAGGACCGCGGCAACTTCACCCGCGCCCTCGGCGTCGTCGCCGTCGCCGACCCCGACGACTGGGACGACACCGGCTCGCCCTCCCGCAAGGGCGTCTTCGACTCCACCCTGGTCTCACCCGCCGTCACCGTCCCGGCCGGCACCGACACCCTCCACCTCGCCTTCGACTCCCACTACCGCCAGGAAGCCCCGCAGAAGGCCACCGTCACCGCCGTCTTCGACAACGGCACCGAGACCCGCCTGCTCACCTACGGCCCCGACGCCACCGGCACCGACAACGCCGGCAAGGACGCCCAGAACACCGGCATCACCCGCAGCTTCGCCGTCCCCGCCGGAGCCCGCACCGTCACCCTCGAGTTCCGCATGTACGACGCCGGCAACAACTGGTACTGGGCCGTCGACCACATCCGCCTCGACACCCGCCCCGTCACCGGCTGACCCCCGCCGCCCCACCGGGCCCGCCCGCGCCCCCGCGCCGGGCGGGCCCGGGCCGCACCTCCCCGGTCCGCGCCTGCCCGAGACAGGTACAACTAACTACTCCACGACCACCAGGGGAGGAAGCCGAAGGTGACCGACACGACGACCCCCGCGGCCGACGCCGCCCGACTCCACGACCACTACCCCAGCCTCGACGAACTCACTACCACCGCGCACCAGTTGGCCGCCCGGCGAGCAGACCTGTGCCGGGTGCGCACCATCGGCGCCTCCCGCGCCGGCCGGCCCCTGACCCTGCTCACCGTCGGCCACGGCCCGCACGACCTGCTCGTCGTCGCCGGCGCCCACGCCGACGAGTTCGCCGGCCGCGCCACCACCCTCCACCTCGCCCACCACGCCCTCACCCACCCGCACCCCGGCCTCACCTGGCACTTCCTGCTCTGCCTCGACCCCGACGGCGCCCACCTCGCCGACGGCAGCCGCACCGCCCGCACCCTGCGCGCCTACTACGACCACTACTTCCGCCCCGCCGCCGAGGACCAGCCCGAATGGGCCCCCGCCATCGACTCCGACCTCCCCGAGAGCCGCGCCCTCCTCGACCTCGTCGACGAACTGCGCCCCACCCTCCAGTTCTCCCTGCACAGCACCGACGTCGGCGGCACCTTCGTCCAGGCCACCAGCGACCCCACCGCCCTCGCCCAGCCCTTCGCCCGCTCCGCCGCCCACCACGGCATCCCCGTCGAAACCGGCGCCTTCGACACCTTCCACCTGCACGAATCCGCCCCCGGCCTCTACCTCATGGCCCCCCACCACATCGACCACCAGGAGACCACCACCGGCATGCTCACCCCCGACCGGGACGGCGGCCACCGGACCGGCACCTGGTTCGCCCCGCAACGCCACGGCGGCGAGACCGTCCTGGTCGAAGTTCCCGCCTTCACCAGCGCCCACCTCGGCGACACCCGCCCCGCCGCCGACGTCCGCCGGTACCTGAGCACCTGCGCCGCCCGCCTGCGCCACCGCGCCACCCTCCTCACCGCACTCCTCGACGGCGCCCTGCCCCACGTGCGCAACCCCGACACCCCCCTGCTGCGTGCCGCCCGCACCCCGCTCGCCGCCCTGCACCAACTCGCCGACGAATGGGACCCGGAACTGCGCGGAGCGGACCTCCTGCGCACCCCGATCACCCGCGCCCGCCTCACCGGCATCGACCTGTGGGCCCACCGCGTCCCGGTCCGCGCCGCCGCCCTGCTGCGCCGCGCCGTCCGCGTCGCCGGCGCCCCGGCCGCCCGCGAGGCCGCCCGCCTCGACCACTTCCTGCGCGACTGGTGCGCCCAGTACCAGCAGCGCTTCGACCCCGTCTGGCTCCCCGTCGCCCACCAGGCCGCCCACCAGGCCACCACCGTCCGCACCGCCGTCGCCCTGCGCCACCCGACCCCCTGACCCCCAGGGGGACGAGGGCGGGGCATCACACCCCGCGGGCCGGCGGAGGCCACTGCGCAGGGCCTGCCTGGCCGCCCGCGTCCCGGGGGCGGGACGCGGGCGAGGGCTGACGGTTCGCCGTGGCCCTGGTGCCCCTGGCGTGCCGTCCGGCCCCGGCGCCGACGTGCGCCCGTGCCCGGCCGGCGGTCCGAACTGTCGTGCGGCGGTGTGTCGTTCGCGGTGTGCCGCCGCGTGCGCGTCCGCCCGCGTCCCGGAGGGCGGGACGCGGGCGGTGGTGCGGAGCTCAGCCGTGGCGGGCGGGGGCGGCGAAGCGGGGCAGGACCTCCTCGGCGAGCTCCTGGAGCAGTTCGTCGACCGGGCGGTCGTTGGGGCGCAGGTTGAAGGAGACGTGGGCGACGCCGAGTTCGGACATCAGCTCCAGGTGCTCGATCAGGGCGGTGCGCCCGGTGGCGAGGCCGAGCCGGATGGGGCGCGGCGCGGTGGCCGGGTCCTCGGCGAGGGTGAGGACCATCGGGGTCAGGTAGGGCTTGTCGCCGGCGAGGTCGCGCCACTGGCGCATCCGCAGGCGCAGCGCGTTCGGGTCGCGCGGGTAGTTGAGGGAGGCGTCGGCGTGCTCGGCGATCCACTCGGGCTTCTGCTGGGCGCCGCCGGCGACGGCGATCGGTATGCCCGTGGGGTGGACGGGCTTGGGCAGGACCTCCAGCTGCTGTTCGGCGCCGAGGCCGAGGGCGGGCAGTTCCAGCGGGCCGGGGCGCCAGGCGGCGCGCAGGGTCTCGACGCCGGTGCGGAAGGCGGCGCCGCGGCCGTGGAAGTCGCGGTCGAACAGCGGGTACTCCACGGGGCGGTCGCCGCTGGCGAGGCCGAGCAGCAGGCGGCCGCCGGAGAGCGCGTCGACGGTGGCGGCGGCCTTGGCGACGAGCAGCGGTTCGCGCAGCGGCAGGACGATCGCGCCGGTGGCGAGGACGGCGTCCTCGGTGAGGGCGGCGAGGTGGCCGAGGTGGGTGAAGGTCTCGAAGACGCTGCCGGCGTCGCCGAACCGTACGGGGTCGTAGAGGGGGACGTCGCGCACCCACAGGGCGGCGAAGCCGAGGCGGTCGGCGAGGGCGGCGAGGCGGGCGTGCTCGGCGAGGTCGGGGACGCCGAAGGGGCGGCCGGCCTCGCGGTCGGCCCGGCCGCGGTCCTGGCCCCAGTCGTTGTCCAGGGGCAGTTCGAGGCCGATGGTCAGCCGGCCGTCGGCGGGGGCCAGTCGGGCGAGTGCGGGGTGGAGCGGTGCCATGGCGGGTCCTTCGAAAAAACACCCGTCCCGGGCGGCGGTGCGGCCGCCCGGGACGGAGGGTGGGGCGGGTCAGCTCGCGTTGAACTGGTCCGGGTGCGGGCCGGTGCGCAGGTCGCGGTCGCCGGCGGCGATCGCGGCCATGTCCTGCTCGGTCAGCTCGAAGTCGAAGACGTCGAGGTTCTGCCGGATGCGGGCCGGGGTGACCGACTTGGGGATGACGATGTTGCCGAGCTGAAGGTGCCAGCGCAGGACGACCTGGGCGGGGGACTTGCCGGTGCGCTCGGCGATCGCGGTGATCGCCGGGTCGCTCAGGACGGCGCCCTGGGCGAGCGGGCTCCAGGCCTCGGTGGCGATGCCGTGCTCGGCGTGGAAGGCGCGCAGTTCGGCCTGCTGGAGGCCGGGGTGCAGCTCGACCTGGTTGACGGCCGGCACCAGCGGGCTGTTGTCCAGCAGGCGCTGGAGGTGGGCGGGCTGGAAGTTGGACACGCCGGCGGCGCGGATGCGGCCCTCCTCGGCGAGGCGCTCGATGGCGCGCCAGGAGTCGAGGTAGAGGTCGCGGGCCGGGGTGGGCCAGTGGATCAGGTAGAGGTCGGCGTAGTCCAGGCCGAGCTTGGCGAGGCTGGCGTCGAAGGCGCGCAGGGTGGCGTCGTAGCCCTGGTCGGCGTTCCACAGCTTGGTGGTGACGAACAGGTCCCGGCGGGCCACGCCGGAGGCGGCCAGGGCGCGGCCGACGCCGGTCTCGTTGCCGTAGATGGCGGCGGTGTCGATGCTGCGGTAGCCGGCTTCCAGGGCGGAGGCGACGGCGGCGGTGGTCTCGTCGTCGGGGACCTGGAAGACGCCGAAGCCGAGCTGGGGGATCTCGACGCCGTTGTTCAGCTTCACGGTGGGGACGCTGGGGGTGGTCATGTTCTGTCTCCTTCAGGCGGTGCGGTGGGTGAGGGTGTAGTGGACGGTCTGGGCGCTGATGAGGCCGTCGCGGAAGACGAAGGTGTCGACGCCGTCGGCGACTTCGTGGTCGGCGGTGCGGGCGCTCCAGCGCAGGAGCAGGACCTCGCCGGCGAAGCTCGGGGTGAGCTGCCAGCGGGCGTCGGGCAGGTCGGCGAGCAGGCGGCCGATGGCCTGGCGGATGCCGGCCCGGCCGTGGAAGGTCCCGGCGGGGGTGATGGCGACGGCGTCCTCGGTGTAGTTGCCGCTGATCAGGTCGAGGTCGCCGGTGCCGAGGCGTTCGCCGTGGTCGGCGAAGACCTCCCGCGGGCCGCGGGTGGCGGTGCTCACCGGCCGAGGCGGTCGAGCGCCGCGGTGGCGAAGGAGTGGTCCTGCTCGGGGGCGCCGCCGCCGACGCCGATGGCGCCGATCAGCCGGCCGTCGCGGTGGACCGGGATGCCGCCGGCGATGAACAGCAGCGGGCGGTCCAGGGCGGTGGGCAGGGTGTGGAACGGTCCGTCGGGCTTGACCAGGTCGACCAGGTCGGCGGTCGGGGCGTTCAGCTGGAGGGCGGTGTAGGCCTTGCGGGTGCTGGTCTCGCCGGAGATCAGCACGGCGCGGTCGTCGCGGCGGAAGGCGAGCAGGTGGCCGCCCGCGTCCAGGACGGTGACGCTGACCGTCACGCCCGCGGCCTCGGCGGCGGTGCGGGCCGTGTCGACGAGGAGCTCGGCGTCGGCGGTGGTGAGCGGGGCGGCGGCGGGGGTGGTGCTCATGGTGGTGCTTCTTCCGTGGGGTGGGTTCAGGTCGGTTCGATGGTCAGTGGCGCAGGGCGGCGTGGCGGGGAGCCGCGCCCGTGGCGGCGGCCGCACGGGTGTCGCGGCGCTCCAGGGCGGCGGACCAGAAGGCCAGCAGCAGGGCCGCTCCGGCGAGGACGGCGCCGACCCAGTTCGGGGCGGTGTAGCCGAGGCCGGCGGCGATCACCATGCCGCCGAGCCAGGCGGCCAGCGCGTTGCCGAGGTTGAAGGCGCCGATGTTGACGGCGGAGGCCAGGGTGGGGGCGCCGTGGGCCTGGTCCAGGACCCGCTTCTGCAGCGGGGGGACGGTGGCGAAGCCGAGGGCTCCGACCAGCAGGATGGTGACGGCGGCGAGGATCTTGTTGTGGGCGGTGAGGGTGAACAGCGCCAGCACCACGGCGAGGCCGCCGAGGGTGGTGTAGAGCATCGGCATCAGCTTGCGGTCGGCGTAGCGGCCGCCCAGCAGGTTGCCGAGGAACATGCCGATGCCGAACAGCACCAGCAGCCAGGTGACGGAGCCGTCGGCGTAGCCGGCGACGTTGGTCATCATCGGGGCGATGTAGGTGATCGCGGCGAAGACGCCGCCGAAGCCGAGCACGGTCATCGCCATGGCGAGCAGCACCTGCGGGTTGCGGAAGGCGGTCAGCTCGCGGCGCAGGTGGGCGCCTTCGGGGCGGGGCATGGCGGGGACGAGCCGGGCGATGCCGAGCAGGCCGATCACGCCGAGCGCGGCGACGCCGGCGAAGGTGGCGCGCCAGCCGACGGCCTGGCCGATGAAGGTGCCCAGCGGCACGCCGACGATGTTGGCGATGGTCAGCCCGGTGAACATGGTGGCGATGGCGCCGGCCTTCTTCTGCGGGGCGACGAGGTCGGCGGCGACGACGGAGCCGATGCCGAAGAAGGCGCCGTGGGCGAGCGAGGTCACGATGCGACCGGCCAGCATCACGGGGAAGGACGGGGCGAACGCGGAGAGCAGGTTTCCCGCCACGAACAGGCCCATCAGCAGCATGAGCATGGTCTTGCGGCTGATCCTGGTGCCGAGGACGGTCATCAGCGGGGCGCCGATGACCACGCCGAGGGCGTAGCCGGTGACCAGCAGGCCCGCGTTGGGGATGGAGACGCCGTAGTCGCCGGCGATCTGGGGCAGGAGTCCCATGATCACGAACTCGGTGGTCCCGATCCCGAATGCGCCGATGGCCAGGGCGATGAGAGCGAGAGGCATGGGCCCGAACCCTTCTGTGATTGCTTGAGCTAGCGCCTTGCGTGCTCAAACAATAGTTGCAGACGCGCGATAAGTGCAAGCGCGGATATGGTGCAGGCGCCCAGGGTCGCCGGTCGCGGGGTGTCGGGAGGGGTGGAGCGGGCACGTGGGGCCGGGTGGGCGGGGTGCGGGTGCGGGGTGTGCGGGGTGCCGGAAACGCCCCGGGCCCGGCCCGTCCGAACCGTGGGTGCGGTTCGGACGGGCCGGGCCCGGGGGAGTGGCGGTGCGGGGCCGGCCGGGGTCAGCGGGCCGGCGAGGCGGCGTCCAGGGCCTCGACGGCGCGGACCAACGAGGTCAGCTCCGGGTTGCGGCCGGCCTCGTCGAGCGCCTCGCGCAGGGCGGCGTCGTTGGTCGGGCGGGCCGCCTCCAGGAGTCGCAGGCCCTCCTCGCTCACGTTGGTGTAGATGCCGCGGCGGTCGGTCGGACACAGGTAGCGCGACAGCAGCCCGCGGTCCTCCAGTCGGGTGACCAGGCGCGTGGTGGCGCTCTGGCTGAGCACGACCGCGTCGGCGACCTGCTTCATCTGCAGGTGTCCGCCCACCCCGTCGTGCTGGCGGCTGAGCACGTCGAGCAGTGAGTACTCGCGCACGCTCAGGTCGTGGGCGGCCTGCAGGGCGCGTTCGATGTGGGACTCGATCCGGCCGTGCAGGAGGGACAGGGCGCCCCAACCGTTGGCGAGAGCGGTGAGCGCGGGGTCTGTGGCGGTCATGGGGCCCGGCCTCCTTCCGTGTGTGGCTGGGTCCAGGATAAGCCATGAACTGAAATATCGGCTAGAGCTTGTATAGCGCTCGTGCAACTACTTTCCGCTCCGGGGTCGCCCCGGCCGCGCCCCCGGGAGTGGTTCAGACCACTGTGGCCACAAATGGTTCAGACCATTGACGGACGGGGAAGGCAGATCCTACGGTGTCGGGCAACCGGTCTGGCGCGGGCATGCCATGTCTCGGGCAGGCCGCCGTGCGCACCCCCACGCGCACGCGCACGCCCCGCGCCGGGCGCACACTCCATCCACCCCCACGGAGGAGCACCATGCGCAAGCGCCATCTGATCGCCGCCGCCGCGGCCGCGATCACCCTGCCGATCGCGGCGGCCCTGCCCGCCCAGTCGCACGGCTTCATCAACCTGCCGCCGAGCCGTTCCGCGCTCTGCGGCGCCAACGCCGTCCCGTGGGACTGCGGCGACATCCAGTGGGAGCCGCAGAGCGTCGAGGGCCCCAAGGGCTTCCCGACCCGCGGCCCGGCGGACGGCACCATCTGCGCCGGCGCCGACGCCCGCTGGGCCCCGCTGGACAACCCCCGCAACGGCGCCTGGCCGACCACCAAGGTGACGGCGGGCCAGCAGCTCACCTTCACCTGGGAGATCGAGGCCCGGCACTCCACCACGAACTTCCGGTACTTCCTGACCAAGCCCGGCTACGACGCGAGCCAGCCGATCACCCGCGCCTCCCTGGACCTCACCCCGTTCCTGACCGTCCCCTACAACGGCCGCCAGCCCGCCGCCACCACCACCCACACCGCGACCCTGCCCAGCGGCCGCACCGGCCACCAGGTGGTCGTCGCGGTCTGGGACGTCGCCGACACCGGCAACGCCTTCTACTCCTGCACCGACGTCCAGTTCTGACCGTCCTCCGGCGGTCCGGGTCACCCGGGCCGTCCTGACCGCCGCGTCCCGCCGACGCCGCCGCCCGACCCCGGACGGCGCCGGCGGGCCGCCGCCCGTACTCCCGCCCCGCACCCCCGCTCCCCACCCCCGACCCTGTCGCAGGCCCCGGACCCGGCACCGCCCCGGGCCGTGCTCGCGCGCGCCGCCAAAGCCGTGAATAGGTACATTGACGACATTTGGCAGCAGTGCCCAGGCTCCGCGCGTCCACGAAAGAGGGTCTCCATGCGCCCCGACCTCAGCCCCGCCGTCCTCGCCGAGCTGCGCCGGCCGCGGCCCTATCCGGCGGTGTCGATCCTGATGCCCACGCACCGCCGGGAGCCGGACAACACCCAGGACCCGGTCCGGCTGCGCAACTTGCTGGCCGAGGCGAAGGAGCGCGTCCAGGCCGACCCGAAGGTCTCCCGCGCCGACCGGATCGACCTGCTGGAGCAGCTCGACCGGGCCCTCGCCGAGGTCGACCTGGTGCACGCCGAGGACGGCCTGGCGCTCTTCGCCGCGCCCGGCGAGCACCAGGTGTGGTCACTCGGGCGCACCGCCCCCGCCCGGGTGGTCCTGTCCGACACCTACCTCACCCGCAACCTGGTCGCCGCGCACGCCGCCGAGCGCCCGTTCTGGGTGCTCGCGGTCGCCGCCGACAAGGTGGTGCTGTGGGGCGGCACCGAGGAGCGGGTCGCCGAGGACAAGGGCCACGGCTTCCCGCTGGTGCGGGTCTTCGACAACCCCGACCCCGAGCGGCAGGAGCAGATCGGCGACACGCCCAGCACCTTCCGCGACGAGGCGACCAAGACCTTCCTGCGCCAGGCCGACACCGAGGTCGGCAAGTTGCTGGCCGCCGCCCCCCGCCCGCTGTACGTGGTCGGCGAGGCCGCCGCGCTCGCCCTGCTGGACGCCGTCGGCCCGATCGCCAAGGAGTCCACCGCCCAGCTGCCGCACGGCGGCCTGGCCCAGGCCGACGCCGAGACCGTCCGCAAGGTGGTCGAGCCCGCCGTGCGCGCCCACGCCGAGCGCGAGGTCGGGGAGCACCTCGCCCAGCTCGACAAGGCCCGCGGCGCCCAGCAGTTCGCGGCCGGCCTGGACGAGGTCTGGCAGACCGTCGGCGAGGGCCGGATCGCCCGCCTGGTGGTCGAGGAGAACTACCGCGCCACCGTGCGCGACGACGGCGAGCACCTGGTGCCCGCCGAGGCCGGCCAGGACGGCGCCCGCGAGGACATCGTCGACGAGGTGGTCGAGCGCACCCTGGACACCGGCGGCCGGGTCGGCTTCGTCCCCGACGGCACCCTCGCCGACTCCGGCCGGATCGCCGCCGTCCTGCGCTACTGACCCGCCGTCGGCCCGGCCCGGCCCGGCCCGCGGCCGCCCCCGCCCCGGCGGGCGGCCGCGGAACGCCGCCGGGCCCCTGACCGTCGCACAGGGCGACCGCCCGGCCGCACCCCCACCGGGCCCGGCCGCACACCCGCCCCCGCACCCGTACGGAAACGAACCGGCCGAACGGCGCAAGGATGACGCCACTGTCGTGAACCTCACCCCCAATGGTCACGAACGGTTCCCGGAGCCGTGGCGTCCGGTTCGGCAACCCTCCCTAACCTGCCGCGCATGACACAGAGTCACCGCCCCCGCGCGGGCCGCCGCACCGGCCTGCTCGCCGCCGCCGTCGCCGCCTCGCTCGGCCTCACCGCCGTCGCCCTGAACGCCCCCAGCGCCGTCTCCGCCGAAGCCGCCCCCGCCGCGGCCACCGGCGCCCCGGCCCCCGGCGCCCCGGCCCCCGGCGAGGTCGTCCTCGACGAGCACTTCTCCGCCCCCGCCCTGCCCGCCGGCTTCACCGCCATCGAGGGCGACTGGAAGGTGGAGAACGGCCGCCTGGTCGGCACCTCCGCCAACTCCGGGCAGCAGAGCCGCATCACCTTCGGCCGCCACCTGAACGACTTCCGCATCGAGGCCACCGCCCGCTTCGAGACCGTCCAGGACAACGCCCGCTGGACCGCCCTGGGCCTGGACGTCCCCGCCAGCGGCGCCACCCCCTGGTCGATCGCCACCATGCGCACCGGCACCACCGCCGCCAACGGCCTCGAGTTCGCCCAGCGCACCCCCGCCAACACCTGGAGCGTCACCGACACCGCCGCGGCCCCCACCGCCGCCGGCACCGGCCGCGACGTGCGCATCGCCGCCGAGGTCCACGGCACCACCGCCCGCTGGATCTTCGACGGCAAGGAGGTCATGCGCACCACCCAGGTCGCCCGCACCGCCGACGGCGGCCAGGCCCTGGTCGTCAACGGCGCCAAGGTCTCCTTCGACGACCTCAGGATCACCGCCCTGGCCCCCGGCGGCTGGCTGCGCCCGGCCGGCTCCCCGCTGACCGTCTTCGCCCACCGCGGCGCCTCCTCCGCCGCCCCCGAGAACACCCTGGTCTCCGACGAGATCGCCCGCCGCGGCGGCGCCGAGTGGATCGAGAACGACGTCCAGCCCAGCAAGGACGGCGTCCCCTACGTCCTGCACGACGACACCGTCGACCGCACCACCGACGGCAAGGGCCGCATCCGCGACCTGACCGCCGCCCAGCTCGACGCCCTGGACGCCGGCTCCTGGTTCGGCCCCGTCTACGCCGGCACCCGCGTGCCCACCCTCGCCGCCCAGCTGGAGGACCTGCGCACCCGCGGCGGCAACCTGCTGCTGGAGATCAAGGGCCGGCACAGCCGCGACGAGGTCGCCCGGATCGTCAAGGAGGTGCGCGACCACCGGATGACCGGCCGGGTCTTCGTCCAGAGCTTCGAGGTCGACGCCCTGCGCCACACCCGCGAACTCGCCCCCGAGCTGCCGCTCGGCCTGCTGCGCGGCGACCTCGACGCCGACCCGGTGGCCGTCGCCAAGGACCTCGGCCTGTCCGCCTACAACCCCTCCGACGGCGGCCTCGCCGCCCGCCCGGCCGTGGTGAAGGACCTGCACGCCGCCGGCGTCGCGGTCAACGTCTGGACGGTCGACTCCGCCACCCGCTGGAAGGCCCTGGAGGCCGCCGGCGTCGACGGCGTCATCACCAACCGACCGGCGGAGCTGGCCGGTTGGAACAGCGCCTGGCTGCAGGGCGCCGCCCCCGTCCAGCCCGCCGCGCCCACCGTGGCGATCACCTCCCCGGCCGCCGGCGCCACCCTGGACCGCGCCCAGCAGCCGGTCACCGCCGTCCGGTCCAGCGGCGCCGACACCGTCCGCCTCACCCTGGACGGCAGGGAACTGGCACCCGGCACCGCCCTGGACACCACCGCCCTCGCGCTCGGCAAGCACACCCTGCGCGCCGAGGCCACCGGCCCCGGCGGCCGCGCCGAGACCACCGCCGAGTTCACCATCGCCGCCACGCCCACCGGCCTGGCCGCCCTGGTGCTCACCTCCGGCGCCGACCGCAACGCCGTCGCCACCCTGACCGTGATGCTCGGCCAGGGCCAGTACCAGCCGCTCGCCCACTGGGCCGAGAACCAGGCCGGGCGCACCGTCCCCGCCGAGCGGGCCGCCCTGATCGCCGCCGAGGCCCGTGCCCTGGACGCCGCCCCGCGCGGCTGACACCCCGCCGCCGTGCCCGCCGGCGCCGTCGACGACGGCACCGGCGGGCACGCGGTGGGAGCCCCCGGCCCCCGGCGCCGGGGGCCGGGGGCGGTCGTGCGGGCGGCTCACCCGCGCCGGCGCGTCACCAGACGCGGTAGACCGCGTCGCGGGCCTGGCCGAGGAACTTCTGGTAGGTGCCCAGGTTCCAGGCCGCCCAGGAGGCCCAGCCGCGGCCGGTGCCGTCCTCGTCGATCGCCTTGGCCTTGCGGGCCGACCAGCCCATGTCCTGCCAGTTCTCGGGAGTGACGACCCCGGCGTCGCGGTAGTGGACGTCGGGGTACCACCGCTCGTTGATCTGCCAGGCGCCGAGGTCCTTGGTGCCCGGGTCGGGGTCGGTGGGCAGGTTGGTGTGCACGGCCAGGCGGTCGCAGCCGGACTCGGCCATGGCGATCGCCACGGCGTAGATCGCGTCGTCGTTGCGGCCCTCGCCGGACTTGTCCTTCGCGAAGCCCGCCCACTTGGCCTCGCGGGCACAGGCGTCGATGCCGCTCTGGTCGCCGGCGGCGTTGGCGCTGAAGGTGGTCGAGGTGAGGCTGAGCGCCAGGACGGCGATCGAGCCGGTGAGCAGGGCGCGGGTCTTGCGCAGCACGAGAGTTCTCCCATCGGTGACGGCCCGTCAGCCGGGCCGGTACGGGGAGGACGCTAGGAAGCCTTGGTAGACAGACGATCAACGCGGACGTATACGCAGGTTCACGACGGCGCGCGGCTGCGCCCACGCGAGGCGTGGACGCGGCCGTAGGGACGGTCGTCACCGGGTTCAGCGGGTGCGGCGGCTCCTGCGCAGCAGGAGCACGCCCGCCGCGACGGCGCCGAGCGCGGCGAGCCCGACGATGGGCAGCAGCCGGGCCGCGTCGCTGCCCGTCTCGGGCAGCTGCCCGCCGTGGCCGGGCGGGGTGTGGGACGGGCTGGGGCTCGGGTGCGGCGGCTTCGTCGGGCTCGGGCTCGGGCTCGGCGAGGACGTCGGGCTGGGGCTCGGACTGGGGCTCGGGCTCGGGCTCGGCACGGTGACCGGCACCTCGGCGCGGCAGCGCGCGTCCGTCGAGCCCTGCGCGCAGTTGTTCGGGTAGGTGGTGGAGGTGACGGCGTTGCGCAGCACCGCGTCGGCGGTCAGCGCGGAGTGCACGGTGACGGAGTAGCCGATGGTCGCGGTGGCGCCGACGGGCAGGTCGCCGCTCCAGGTCAGGGTGGTGCCGGCGAACTGGACCCGGCCGCGGTCGGCGGTGGCGTCGTTGTTGTAGGCCGCGGAGTTCAGCACGCCGGCCAGGTCGTCGGTGAGGGTGACGCCGGGGGCGTCGACCTGGCTGGTGTTGGTGACCTGGATCCGGTAGCGGACGGTGTCGCCGGGCTTGGCGCTGGTGGGCTGGGCGGTCTTGACGACGGTGTAGCCGGGCACCGCGGCGACGGTGTTGCGCACCGTGTTGCTGGTGCGCTCCTGGGCGCGCTGGGTCTGGCTGCCCCGGAAGTGGAGCGCGGCGGTGTCGTCGAGGTGGGTGCCGACGGCGGTCGAGGCGTCGACGGTGACCTGGAAGGCGACGTCGGCCTCGGCGCCCGGGGGCAGGTCGCGCACGGCGCAGGTGACGGTCCGTCCGCTCGCCGTGCAGTCCGGGTTGGAGGCGGGGACGAAGGTGGTGCCGGCCGGGATCGTGTCGGTCACGGTGACGCCGGTGGCGGTGTCGAGGTCGGTGGAGCTGCCGTCCTGGCGGCGGTTGGCGACCGCGAAGGTGTAGGTGATCGTCTCGCCGGGGCCGACCAGGCCGGGCGGGTTGTCGTCGGGGCTGCCGGGCGGGGTGTTGGCCTTGGTGATCCGCAGGTCGGGTTCGAGGGCGTCCAGGGCCAGCCAGGCGGCCTGCGGCTCCAGGGCGTCGCCGGCGCCGCTGATGCGGACCAGGGCCTGCTCGGCGCCGGCCGGGATCTTGCCGGTGACGTCGATCATCCGGGCGTCGTAGCCGTAGTTGTTGACCGGGTCGGGGTCGCGGGTGGTGATGTTGGTGCCGGTGCCGTCCGCCGCGACGTGGTCGATGCGGCTGGTGAACGCGTTGTCGGTGCCGATCCCGGTGGGGCCGGGCATCGGCAGCAGGACCAGGTTCTCCGGGGTGGAGCCGACGGCCAGGGTGTCCCCGGCGATCGGCGCGTCGCCGTCGCCCACGGTGATGCCCATGGTGGCCCGCGGGGCCGTGGTGGCGGGGGTGCGGATGCCGCCCAGGGTCAGGGTCGTCGAGTTGTCGGGGTCGCGCAGCAGCTGGTAGCCGTCCCAGACCTGGAGGTAGCGCAGCGGCTGGGCCTGGTCCTCGTACGCGACGACCAGCGACCAGCCGCCCCAGCAGCCGACGTTGTTGCCGCCGAAGTTCTGCGCGGAGGAGCGGCCGGCGCACGCCTGGATGTCGGCGACGGTGTAGCTGCCGGGACCGGCCGCCCTGACCTCGGCGGTGACGTCCTTGACCGCCCCGCCGGCCAGCAGCGGCTCGGGCGGGTTCCCGCCCACCTTCTGGTCGAACCAGTCGTAGGTGTCCGCGGTCACCTGCTGGTAGCCGCTCGCCCCCGGGACCTTCCAGGAGACCAGGTTGCCCTTGTTGATGTCGCCGGAGGTGCCGCCCGCGGTACTGGTGTTGGTCGGGTTGAACTGCCAGTACAGGCGGGCCGAGAGCACCGTCGCCCCGGCGGGCAGCAGCAGCTGCGCGGAGGAGGCGTTGGGGCCCGGCGCGTTCGGGTCGACCTTGACGAACTTGGTCCGGCCGTTGTTCGAGCCCTCGGTGTCCGAGCAGACCGTGCCGTCACTGTCGTCGCAGGTCAGCACCGAGTTGGAGGCCATCGTCAGATTGCCGTGCGCCAGCAGGTCCACCACCGGGTCCGGGCCGATCGGGCGCTGCGTCCCGGCGCCGCGCGGCTTCGCCTGCGCCGCCTTCGCCGCCTTCACCGCCGTGACGGCGTGTCCGGTCTGCGGGACCCCCGCGGGCAGCGGCGGCGCCAGGGCGGCGGCGCCCGCGCCGAGCACCACCACCAACAGCGCGGACAGGACGTGCGGCGGACGTGGTCGCAGTCGTCGGACACGTGACACGGGAACCTCGCGGTCGGGAGGCGATCGGTACGGACAGCAGCACCACGTACCTGCCGGGACGGCCGCCGATGCCGGTCGGGAGCGAACTTCACCCGACCGCAGCAGCACCGGTTGACGGATCGTCCGCGAGCGGGGCCGGGCGGTTCGGGCCCGGGCCGACACGGGCCCTACCCAGGATTCGGGCCGGGATTGGGTAGCGGTACGCATTGTTCGAACCCCGCCCCGACCGGTTTCCTGGAGCCCGCCCCGCACCGACGACCCTCACCCCCCGGAGGTCGCCCATGACCCGCCGCGAACGGCTCCGGCTCTACGCCGACGCCCACTTCACCGCCCCCGACCCCGGGCTGGTCCTGCCCGCCCGCCGCGGCGGCGCCCTGCGCCGCCCCGGCCTGGCCCGGCTGGCCCGGCTCTCCCGGCTCGTCGAACGCTCCGGCCACCACCGGCACGGCTGACGGCCGACCCCCCGAACCGGGTCCCGCCCCTTGAGGGAGCGGGCGGGACCCTCCTTCCCCACCCCGCCTCAGGCCGGGTCCTGCTCCGCCGCCAGCGCCTCGCGCAGCCCCGCCCGCCCCACCCCGAGCTTGCGCAGCGCACCGGCCACGTGGTGCTCGACCGTACGGGTCGACAGGAACAGCGCCCGGGCGATGTCCTGGTTCGCCGCGCCCTCGGCGGCCAGCTCCGCGACCTGCCGCTCGCGCGGGGACAGCCGCTCGCCGTAGCCGCGCCGCCCCGGCGAGGCCGCCCGGCCCAGGCCCAGCTCCCGCCGCAGCCGCTGGCAGCGGGCCGCGTCCGAGGCCGCCCCCAGCGCCAGGTAGGCCCGCTCGGCGGCGGAGATCCGCTCCCCGGCCGCCGCCCGGTCCACCCCCGCCACCGCCGTCGCCGCCCGCTCCTCGGCCCGCGCCTGCTCGTACGGGCGCCCGATCTCCCGCCAGAGCGCGCCCGAGCGGACGAACCGCGCCCCGGCGCCCGCCGGATCCTCCTCGGCCAGCAGCAGGCCCTCGGCGAAGGCCAGCGCCGCGCGCGCGGCCGGCGCCTCCCGGCCCTCCAGGCCCACCCGGGCCTGCCCGGCCAGCTCCGCCGCGCCCGCCCGGTCACCCCGGGCCAGCAGCACCTCGACCGCCACCGGCAGCAACTCGGCCGACCGCGGCCAGGCGCCCGCCTCCCGCAGCGCCGCCAGCGCCGGCTCCAGCGTCGCCGCCGCCCGCGCGACCTCCCCCTCGGCCAGCAGCAGCGCCGCCGACCCGGCCGCCACCCGCAGCACCCCGGTCACCTGCGACTCCCGCTCCCCGTACGGGCCCGCCTCCGCGAAGTGGGCGTGCGCGGCCGCGAGTTGACCGCGCGCCGCCGACAGCCGGCCCAGCAGCAGGGCCTGCTCGATCCCGGCCATCGCGAGGTCCGGGAACTCCGCGCCCAGCACCGCCAGCCGCTCCTCCAGCCCCTCCCAGCGCCCGGCCAGGCCGTCCAGCCGCACCAGCGCGATCCGGCTGTAGCACTCCAGGTACGGGATCGCCGCCCGACGGGCCAGCAGCCGGCTCTCCTCCAACAGCCGCGCCGCCCGCCGGTCGTGGCCCAGCTCGACGGAGATCTCACCCACGTTGTACAGCGCCCGGGTGGTCTGCCGGACGATCTCCGGGCTCTCCGAGTCGCGCGGCAGCGCCTCCAGCCGCTCCCACACCGACGGGTCGCCCTCGCGCGCCAGGAAGGTCAGCCGGGTGGCCCGCACCGCGGCCGCGACCTCCTCGTCCGGGTCCGCCGCCAGCGTCCGCTCCGCCCGCTCCAGCCACCCCCAGGCACGCTCGCCCGCGCCGTCGCGCTCGTTCATGGCCAGCGCCACCATCGCCCGGGCCGCCCGGTCCGGGCGCTGCTCCAACTCCTCCAGCGACTCCTCGATCCGGTCGAAACCCGCCCGGTTCCCGCCGTGCACGGCCATCAGGAACCCCAGCGACAGCCGGATCTCACCGCGGTCGGGCACCGGCAGCCGCGGGTCGGCGATGATCGTCGTCAGCGTCGCCGCACTGGCCACCGAGTCCACCCCGTCGGCCGCGATCCGCGCCAGCGCCAGCGCGGCCCGCCCGCGCCGGCGCGGATCGAGGTCCGGCTCGTCCAGCAGCCGGCGCAGCAGCGCGCCCGCGCTGCCGCTGTCCCCGAGCGCCACCGCCTGGTCCGCCGCCGCCTGCGCCACCTCCTGCCAGGCCGCCCGGTCGCCCAGCGCCAGCGTGTGGTGGGCGATCTGCACCAGCGGCCGCGGCTCCCGCGCGCCCAGCGCCGCCACCGCCCGCCGGTGCAGGGCCCCGCGCCGCGGCCCCGGCAGCCGCCGGTACGCCACCTGCTGCGCCAGCACGTGCCGGAACCCGTAACGCGCCAGCGGCCGCTCGCTGAGCACCGCCGCCCGCAGCGCCTCGGTCAGGCCGTCCGCCGCCGCCTGCGCCTCCAGGCCCGCCACGGCGGCCAGCAGCTCCTCCCCGGCCGCCACGCCGAGCACCGCGGCCGCCGAGGCGATCGCGGCCGCGTCCGGGGACAGCGCCGCCAGCCGCTCGGTGACGGCGTCGCGCAGACCGCGCGGCACCTCGGACTGCTCCAGGTCGGCGGCCAGGTCCGCGGCGTTGGTCAGCGCCCCGGCACCGCGCCGCTCGCCCAGCGTGATCAGGTCCTCCTCGGCCACCAGCGGCAGGCCCTCGCTGCGGTCGAACAGCACCCGGGTTAGCGCCGCCGTCGCCCGCGGACCGAGCGCCGCCCGGGCCAGCTCGTCCACCTCGGCCTCGGCCAGCGGCGACAGCCGCACCAGCGCCCCGCCCACCCCGGCCGGGCGCCGGTAGGCCGCGCCGAGCACGGGGGTGTCCGGCGGCAGGTCCTCGGCCCGGTAGGTGAGCACCAGCGCCAGCCCCGCCGGCACGTCCCGGGCCAGCAGCAGGAGCAGCTCCCGGGTGGCGTCGTCCACCCAGTGCAGGTCCTCCACGACCAGCACCGTCTCGCCGAGCGCGTCCAGCAGCGCGCGCACCGCCTGCACCAGCAGCCGCAGCCCCGGCGGCCCCTCACCGGCCGCCGCGGGCAGCGGCGGCAGCCGGTCGGCCAGGTCGGGCAGCAGCGGGCGCAGCGCCCCGGCACTGGCCGGGATGCGGTCGGCCGGCGGCAGGAACGGGCCGACGCCGCGCAGCGCGTCCACCACCGGGCCGAAGGCCAGCGGCTCGCGCAGCGGGTGGCAGAAGCCCGTCAGCACCCGGCGGCCCGCGGCGGCGGCGCCCGCCGCCGCCTCCGCCACCAGGCGGGACTTGCCGATCCCGGCCTCGCCCTCGACCAGCACCACGGCGGGCGGGTGGAGCATCGCCTCGGTGAGGCGGTCCAGTTCGGGGCGGCGGCCGACGAACGCGAAACCGGCGCCGGGCGTTCCCGGCTCGACGGGCCGGGTCACGAGCGTCCGGCTGGTTCGGGTGCGCGGCGCTCGCCGAGGAGGGTTGCGAAGGCCATGGGCCCCATCATGCCGTGACGGCCGACGGCGGTGCCCGCCGGGGCACGCGCTGCGGGGCGGGGCCCGGGCGGGACCTGCGGCGGTGCCCCGGGCGGGACCTCGGGCGGTGCCCCGGGCGGGACCTCGGGCGGTGCCCCGGGCGGGACCTGCGGCGGTGCCCCGGGCGGTGCCCCGGGCCCGGGGTCTCAGACGGCGCCGGCGGGCACCGGCAGCGGGAGCGGCGGCACGTCCCGGCCGGGCAGTTCGAGCACCGTGCAGCCCAGCGCCTCCAGCCGGCGCACGGTGGCCCGGGCGCTGCGGTCGTCCAGCGAGAAGACGAACGGCCCCGGCACCAGCACCACGTCCACCCAGCCCTGCCCCACCCGCTCCAGCAGCCGCTCCAGGGCGGGGAGCCGGTCACCGGAGCGCACCCCGTCGTCCAGGAACGCGGCCGGCAGCGGCAGGCCGTGCCGGCGGGCCAGGCGCTCCAGCACCGCGCGCTGGTACTCCAGCCCCGCCGCGTCGGCGGGGAAGCAGCGCAGGTACAGCGCGGGCCGGGCCGGTCGGCGGCGGGGCGGCGGCAGGGGGCGGTCGGTCATGTCGTTCACCTGACCTGTTCGGTGAGGAGTGCGACGGGGTGGGGGAGAACCCGTCCACTCCAGCAGGCCCCGGTGAACAGTGGGGGATCAATGGGGGTCGCCACCCAATCGTGCGGGCGCCGGGACGGCTGCGCCGGGGCCTCCGCCGGTCCCGTGGGCCCCGGCGGGCCCCTGGCGTCACCCGTGTGCGCGGCCGTCCCGGGCGCCCCTCGCGGCACGCGGCGGCCGCCCCGGGCGTTGACGGCCTGTCAACCCATCGGCCTGAACGGCACGTTCGCGACGACGGAGGAACCGTAATGATCGACAGGCGCACCTTCACCACGGCCGTCGGCCTCGGCGCGGGCACCACCGCGCTGTCCCTGGCCGCCCTGCCCCAGGCCGCGGGGGCCGCACCGGCCGGAACCCCCGTACCGGCCGGGTCGGCCCCCGCCCCCGGTGCCCCCGCCGCCGTGGCCGGGGCCGGGGCCGTCGGTGCCGCCGCCCGGACCGGCTTCGCCCGTCTGGCCCGGGTCCGCGCCGGCCTCCTCGACGTCGGCTACGCCGAGGACGGCCCGGCCGACGGCCCCGCCGTCATCTGCCTGCACGGCTGGCCGTACGACATCCACAGCTACGTCGACGTCGCCCCGCTGCTCGCCGCCCGGGGCTACCGCGTGATCGTCCCCTACCTGCGCGGCCACGGCAGCACCCGTTTCCTGTCCGACCGCACGGTGCGCAACGCCCAGCAGTCCGCGGTCGCCCTGGACGTGCTCGCACTGATGGACGCGCTGGGCATCCGGCGGGCGGTGCTGGCCGGCTTCGACTGGGGCTCGCGCACCGCCGACATCATCGCCGCGCTGTGGCCCGAACGGGTCAAGGCCCTCGTCTCGGTCAGCGGCTACCTCGTCACCGACGTCGAGATGCAGAAGGAGCCGCTGGCCCCCGCCGCCGAACACACCTGGTGGTACCAGTTCTACTTCGCCACCGAGCGCGGCCGCGCGGCCATGGAGAACCGGGACAAGCGCCGCGAACTGTGCCGGCTGGTCTGGCAGCAGGTCTCGCCGACCTGGGCCTTCGACGACGCCGTCTTCGAACGCACCGCCGCCGCCTTCGACAACCCCGACTACGCGGCGATCGTCATCCACAACTACCGCTGGCGCCTCGGCCTGGCCGACGGCGAACGCCGCTACGACCAGCTGGAGCGCCGGCTCGCGGCCCGCCCGAGGATCGCCGTGCCGACCGTCACCCTCGACCCCGGCCGCGACCCGTTCACCGCTCCCGGCGACGGGTCCGCCTACCGCGACCTCTTCACCGGGCCCTACCTCCACCGCGCCCTGCCCGAGGTCGGCCACAACGTCCCCCAGGAGGCGCCCGAGGACTTCGTCCGGGCCGTCCTGGACGCCGACCGCCTCTGACCGGGGGCCGGCGGGCCCGGACGAGTCGTCTCGCGGCTTCGTGGGGGAGAAGCCGCGAGACGCCCGTCACCGGCCGCCCGTCACCACGGCCTCGTACCACCTGCAGATCCTCCACCGGGCCGGGCTGGTGAGCCGCACCCGGCGGTCCCGGCACGTGCTCTACCAGCGGCTCGGGGGAGCGGTGTAGGCGGCCGTACGTCCTTGATGCCATGTCAACGCGAGCTTGGTGAGGGGGTGTTCGGCGTGGGTGCTTCCACTGGATTCACAATAGGTCTCTGGACGCAATCGGTTTGTCATGCAAACCTTGTGGGCGTGACGACACACTCCACCCCGTCCTCGAACGACCCCCGCGACCTCCTGGCGATGCGGCAGGCCCTGGCCCGCCGCATCCACCGCGAGCAGCGCGGCGCCTGGTTCGCCCTCCTCGTCTTCGCCGCCGTGCGCCTCGGCGCCGCCCCGGTCGTCCGCTACGGCCAGGGCGACCGCAACGGCGGGCTGCCGCCGGCCATGTGGTACTGGCCGGTGGCGTTACTGCTCGCCTACGCCGCGATCAGCTGGTTCTACGTACGGCGCTCCACCCGCCTCGGCCTCGGCACCAGGATCGGGCCGTACCTGGGGCTGGGCATCGCCCTGGTCGTGCTCATCACCGGCTACGTGGCGTGGCGGGCACTGGACCCGGACTCCTTCGCCGGTGTCCACGAGCCGTCGCCCCTCGCCGTGGTCCTCGACAACCCCGTGGTGAGCCCGGCCGGCACGATCGGCCTGGCCCTGCTGCTGCTCGCCCGGATCGAACGCAGCTGGCTGCTGCTGGCCGTCGCCTGCGGGTATCTTGCCTCCATGCTCAGCGTCGGCGACCTCCCCGACCCCTCCCCGTGGGGCGGCTTCCCGCACATCCTGCTGGAGAGCGGCGTGCTGCTGCTCGGCGGCCTCGGCCTCGTCCTGCTGCAGCGGGTCAAGGGGGCCAACGGACGGGCGGTGGCATGAGCGAGCACCCCACCAGCGGCCTCGACGACGTCGTGCACCAGAGGGTCCGCCTGGGCATCCTCGCGGTGACCAAGGAGGCCCGGCAGGTGGAGTTCACGTTCCTGCGCGGCACGCTCGGGCTCACCGCAGGGAACCTCTCCCAGCACCTCGCGGTCCTGGAGAAGGCCGGCCTGGTCACGATCGACAAGGGCTACGAGGGCAAACGGGCCCGCACCTGGATCCAGCTCACCAAGGCCGGAAAGAAGGCCCTCGGTGACGAGATCACGGCACTCAAGGCCCTCATCCACCAGCTCGAAGGCACTGACGCGGGCATCGACCCCGGCCCCGCGGCCGCCCCCGCCCCGGGCTGACCCCGGCCCCGGCCGGACAGGGCCGAGTACGCCAAGGAACGCGTCCAGTTCGGGAGTCCGATCGGCTCGTACCAGTCGGTCTCCACAAGCCCCGTGTTTCCGAACTTGCGTTGGAGCGCACTCCACATCCTAGATTCGGAAACATGCGCTACATCAAGCTCGGAACGACCGGGCTGGAAGTCTCCGCCATCACCCTCGGCTGCATGAGCTTCGGGGAGCCGGACCGGGGCGGCGAGCCCTGGTCGCTGGGCGTGGACGCCAGCCGGGACATCATCAAGCAGGCGCTCGAGAGCGGCGTCAACTTCCTTGATACGGCCAATGGGTACAGCGCCGGGAGCAGCGAGGAGATCGTCGGCCAGGCCGTCAAGGACTTCACCCGGCGCGAGGAGGTCGTTCTCGCCACGAAGGTCTGGATGCGGATGCGCCCCGGTCCCAACGGCGCCGGGCTGTCCCGCAAGGCGATCTTCGCCGAACTCGACGCCTCCCTGAAGCGGTTGGGGACCGACTACATCGACCTGTACCAGATCCACCGCTGGGACTACGACACCCCGATCGAGGAAACCCTCGAGGCGCTGCACGACGTGGTCAAGTCCGGGAAGGTCCGCTACATCGGGGCCTCCTCCATGTACGCCTGGCAGTTCACCAAGGCCCTGTACCTGGCCGACCTGAACGGCTGGACCCGGTTCGTGTCGATGCAGGACCACTACAACCTCATCCACCGGGAAGCGGAGCGGGAGATGTTCCCGCTCTGCGCGGACCAGGGCGTCGGCGTGATCCCGTGGAGTCCGCTGGCGCGGGGCAGGCTGACGCGGGTCCGGGACACCGTCACGGCGCGTGCCGAGACCGACGAGGGCGGCAGGATCCTCTACCGCGACGGGGACCAGGCCGTGGCCGAGCGCGTCCACGAGATCGCGGGCAGGCGGGGTCTGTCCCCGGCCCAGGTCGCCCTGGCCTGGGTCATGCGCAACCCGGTGGTGACCTCGCCCGTCGTCGGGGTCACCAAGCCGGCCCAACTGGCCGAGGCGGTCGCCGCGGTGGGCGTGGAACTGGACGAGGACGAGGTTGCCTACCTGGAGGAGCCCTACCAGCCGCACGAAGTCGCGTACCTGGAGGAGTCCTTCTACAAGTCGCGCCCTGCGGCCGGCTCCCGGTAGTCCGGGCTACCCCTTCCGTGCGCGGGAAGTCGGGCGGGCCGACTTCCCGCGCACGGAGGGGGTGGGGGTTGTCAGGCGTGGTGGTCGAACTCGCCGGCTTTGATGCCGTGGAGGAGGGCGGCGAGGGTGGCGGGGGTGGTGCGGAGGATGAGGTGGGCTTCGTCGGACTCGCGGAGTTCGACCAGCCCGTTGATGGAGCGAACCTCGACGCATTCATTGCTTGCGGCACTGTAGCTGGACTTCTGCCACTCTGAGCTAGGCATGGGCGGGCTTTACTTCTTTCATGATGGATCGGATGAAGTCGCGCGATTCGTCTTCGCCGAGGGCGTTGGAGTCCAGGCTGGAGAAGATGGTTCGGTGCTTGGCGAGGTTGGTCGGCGAGTCGAAGAACAGCGCACCTTGGGAAACATCCATCTCGACTGTATCCAGCTCGGGGACCGGCCCTTCGACGTAGATCAGGTTCTCGCCAGCGCCCGGAAAGGTGTCGATGGCGAATGGCACCACTCGTACGGAGATCCCGGGCTGCTCCGAGTCGTCCAGTAGCGCGGCAAGCTGGTCGATGAGCACCACAGGTCCGCCGAACTGCATGCGCAGAGCGGCCTCATGGATGAAGGCCCGAAGAGGTGTTGCCCCGGATCGGACGACCTCCTGGCGTCGGAGACGGAAGGTCGTTCGTGTCTCGATGTCTTGCGGGGGCAGGGGAGGGACGAGCCGGGCGAACACCGCCGCTGCGTATGCCCTGGTCTGGAGAAGTCCAGGAATGTAGACGGTGTTGCAGAAGGTGATCCGCTTGGCGTGGCCCTCAAGCTCTGCGACTTCAAGGAAGTCGATGGTCAAGAGGTTTCGGTATTCCTCCCACCAGCCCTTTCCGCGCTCCGAGGTCATGTCGGCCAACGCGTCGATCAGGGGCTGGTTGTCGCACATGCATGCGGTAGCGATGGTTCGCAGTCGTTCGACGCTGATGCCGCCCTTCCCGCTCTCCATCTGTGTGATCTGAGCGGGCTGGATGCCGAGCTTGCGAGCCAGCTGACTGCCGCCGAGGCCGGCCTGCTCCCGCATCCTCCGCAGCTCTGTCCCGATCCGCCGTTGGCGAAGGGTTGGGTTCGGTCGTAGCGCCATGATGACCAGTCTGCCGCAGGTCGGCGCGGCCGAGGTGCCACGTTCGGGGGAACCTCCCCGGACTCGGCTCAAATTTGAGCCCGCCTGCGCTATCGTCGTTCCCACATCGATCCGACGGATCGTCAGTAACGCCTGCTAGCAAGCACCGCAGAGCAGCCACGTCCTTCTCCACCGGCCTGGCTCACGGCGACACATGTTCCGCCGGTTCCCCCCTCACTCACGCCTCGGGAGAACTCCCATGCGTCACCTCAACACGCCCACCCTCGCCATCGCGCGCCACACCCTCCACACCACGATGACCCGCGTCGGCTGGTCCCCGTCCGTCATCTCCGACGCGCAGCTCGCCCTCGTCGAGCTCCTCGTCAACGCCTGGCGCCACGCGGACACCCCCGCCCCGCTGGTCGAGATCGTCTCCGTCGACGGCTCCCTGCGGGTCTCCGTCACCGACGAGAGCCCGATCCTCCCCGCCACCCCGCCGCTGTCCCTGCTCGCCGAGTCCGGTCGCGGCCTGCAGCTCGTCGCCGGGCTCACCCACCGCTGGGGCGTCGACCCCCACGAGCGCGCCAAGTCCGTCTGGTTCGAGCTGGACGGTGCCGCCTGATGCCCCGCCGCCGCCCCCTCATGCTGCCGACCGACCCCCGGATCCGGCACTACACCGACGACCACATCCGCACCCTCCTCGCCGAAGTCCAGGAGCGCGGCCGCCGGTTCGGCCTCCTCTTCCCCTCCGCCACCACCGACAAGACCCTCGACGGCCGCGTCCTCGTCCGCTTCAACACGGCGCCGGCCTCGACCCTCCTCAACCTCCTCGTCCTGCTCCTCGACGCCGAACGCGAGATCCCGTGCGACTCCTGATCGGGACGGCCTTCGCCGTCCTCCTCGCCCTCGCCTTCGCGACCGTCGCCCTGGGCGTCGTCACCGCCCTGCGCACGACCCCGCCCGACGAGGACGCCTGACCCACCGCCCCCACCCCGCCGCCCCCCGCCGCCGTCCATGCGCGCCGGGGGCCGCGGCACTGCTTCCTTCACGCCCTTGACGCCCCTTCCCCTGCGGAGCCAAGGTCGTGGAACCGCATGGAATCCACTCGGTACGGGAGGTAGTCGTGACGCTAAAGTTCTTGGGGATCTACCCGAACACTCCTGATGACGGCTCGCCGACCATCTGGTTGGACGAGTCCACCGGCGACCTGGTGATCCAGTCCTGGAAGGCCGACGAGGCCACCATCAGGGAGGCCCAGGAAGTCGGTTCCGTCCCGGGCCACTCCACGGACATCCCGGATCACGAGGGCGTGTTCCGGTTGCCCGCCAACATGATCCAGTTCATTCCCCGGCCGGACAGTGAGGTCAACGACGGTGGCAACGGCGGTTCGTGAGCAGTTGGCCAAGGCGCGGCGCTCGGCGGCGCATCTGGAGATGCGCGACAGCTACATGCTGGATGACCCCGAGTTCATCGCCTGGCAGCAGGGCAAACGGCTCGATCCGGCGGACCGCGAGTCCTGGTGGCGGTCGTGGCTCGACGTGGTGGCCGAGGCGACGGGCCGCGGGGTCGCGATGCGTCGCCTCCGTGTCGTGTCCGAGCCGGTGACCGACTACATCCGGTACGAGTACGACGTGACGTTCTCGAACGTCGCGGCAGGGGAGGAGGTGCGGTGGCTGCCGCGTTCCCGCGCCGGTGACCTGCTCCTGCCCGGTCTGGACGGTTGGGTGATGGACGACGAGGTGGTGATCCTGCACCACTTCACCGGGAACGGGCAGTGGGCCGAGGCCGGCATGGAGGTCCGGACCGATCCGGAGCTGGCCAGGCGGTATCTGACGGCCTACGAGGCCGCTTGGGACCGGGCGACGCCGCACGCGGAGTACCGTCCCGCCTGATCGATCACCGTCCATGGCTGCCCCGGCGTCCTCAAGTGTCCAGCGTGCCCGCCAGAATCTCGCCGACCGGCTCGGCGAGATCCAGCGGGACGCCGGGTTGTCGGGGCGTGATCTGGCCGCCGCATGCGGCTGGTACCCGTCCAAGGTCTCGCGGCTGCTGAACGCCCACACACCGCCGTCCGAGGACGACATCCGGAAGTGGTGCCGGGCCTGCGGGGCCGAGGAGCGTGCGCCGGACCTGATCGCCTCCCTGAGGGCCGTCGAAGGCATGTTCATCGAGTGGCGGCGCATGGAGCGCGCCGGCCTCAAGGCTGCTCAGGAAGCCCGGCTACCGCTGTACGAGCGAACGCACCGGTTCCGCTCCTACTCGTCCTGGTTGGTGCCCGGCCTGATTCAGACACCGGGGTACACGACCGCCGCTCTGCAGGCCGTCCAGCAGCGCCGAGGGCTCATTGACGACGTTCCGGCTGCTGTGGCCGCCCGCATGCAGCGTCAACGAGTGCTGTACGAGGGCGATCGTCGGTTCGCTTTCCTGATCGAGGAGTCCGTGCTGCGCTGCGGGATCGGCGGCGGCAGCGTCATGCATGACCAGCTGCACCACCTGGCGACCGTCGGATTGCTGCCCCATGTGAGCCTGGGGGTCGTTCCGATGCGCCCCGACCGGAGGCGCTGGCCGACCGAAGGCTTCTGGATCTTCGACAGAGCGCAGGTGAACGTGGAACTGATCTCCGGCTATCTGACCATCACCCAGCCGAGCGAGATCGCCATGTATGCCGAAACCTTCCGCGAGCTGGCCGAGTTGGCCGTCTACGGGGCGACCGCTCGTGAACTGATCACGTCTGCCGCTGAGCTGCTCGGATGATCCCTTCTCATCGGTGTGGAATCCCGTGGAACTCGATGGCGGCGTGTGCCACTGGCTCCCTACCTTCCTGCTGACGGGCCAATCCCCAGGTCCGCGGCAGCGGACCAGGCGGCACGCGAGAGGGGCATCACGTTGGAGACATCCGATCGGGCGCGGCTGGACACGTTCTTCGGCCGCATCGTGCGGGAGTTCACCCCGGCGAAGAAGCCGGCCTCCGTCCTTGTCACCCACCTGCTTCCCGAACGCCCGTCGTTCGTGAAGGCCGTCGCGGCCGCATCGGACCTCAAAGCCGTGCTGCCGAAGCCCAAGAGCATCGACACCGGTGCACGGCGCGAGATCGAACGCACCTTTGCCGTGGACGAGTTGTCTCGAGAACTGTTCGGAAACCCTGACTCCGCCGTGACCTATCTGGAGACCCGGGCGGCTGGTCAGGAAGTCGTTCTCCTCGACGTGGGTGGGTACTTCGTGCCCTCTCTGGCGGAGGTCTGCGCGCGTTTCTCGGGCATCGTCCTGGGCGTCGTGGAGGACACCGAGAACGGACACCAGCGGTACGCCGGGCATGGCAAGCTGCCGTGCCCCGTCGTCTCGGTCGCCCGGAGTCCGTTGAAGGAACCGGAGGACTTCCTCGTCGGCCAGTCCGTGGTCTTCTCGGCCGAGGCATTGATGCGCGGGCGCGGGGATATCCTCCCCGGCCGGCCGGCGCTGGTCATCGGCTTCGGCAAGCTGGGCAGCTCTATCGCCCGGCTGCTGCACGCCAAGGGCGTTCGGGTCACGGTGTACGACGTGGACCCGGTGCGGCGCGCACAAGCGCTCTCGCAGGGCTTCAATGTCGCCCGCGACCGTGACCGGGCGATCTCCACGGCGGGCGTCGTCCTGTGCGCCACGGGTGCTCTGGCGTTGCGAGGGGATGACTTTCCCAATCTCAGGAATGGTGCCTACGTGGCCACGGTCACCAGTTCGGAGGATGAGCTGGAGCTGGCCGGTCTGCCGGACTGCTACACCCGGCACCAGGCCGGCGAGGCGGTCACACGGTACGAGACGACCGGGCACTACTTCTACCTGATGAACGGCGGGAACGCCGTCAACTTCCTTCATGGTGCCAGCGTTGGACCGTTCATCTTCCTCGTGCAGTCCGAGATCATCGCGGGCATCCACATGCTCGGCAGCGGCGGTCTTGACGCGGGTATGCATGAGGTCGACAGCAAGGCCCGCGGAGCCATCGCGGCCGCGTGGCTCGACTTCTACAACAGGTGATTCCCTTGGCCATCACGGCAGACCACATCAGCACCACGCTCGCGGCGTACCTCGGCCGCTTCCCCGAGGACGCGGCGGGCCTCGCCGTCCCGTTGGGGCTGCTCGCCGACGGCGCGGACCTGACGAGCCGGAAGGAGTTCCGGGGCCACGTCACCGCCGGGGCCGTCCTGGTCAACGACCGGCGGGAGGCGCTGTTCGTCCGCCACCGCGCCCTGGACAGGTGGCTCACCCCGGGCGGGCACCTGGAGCCCGGGGACACCACGCTGGTCGGCGCGGCGCTGCGGGAGCTGGCCGAGGAGACCGGTGTCCGTGTCGAGGGGCTCGCCGCCGACGGGCCCGTCCACATCGACGTGCACGCCATCCCGGCGAACCCCGCGAAGGGTGAGCCGGAGCACCGGCACATCGACGTGCGGTTCCTCTTCCGGACCGGCGGCACCGATCCGGTGGCCCTCCAGGCGGACGAGGTCACCGGGTACGCCTGGCGGCCCGTCGAGGGCATCGCCGACGGGACGCTGCGGGCCCGCGTCCTGGCCGCGCTGTAGCGCCCGGCGGCCCGGCACCCCGGCACTCCGGCTGCGCGGGACGTCGGACGGGCCGACTTCCCGCGCAGGGCACCCGCCGGGCCCGGCTCAGGCCTGGTGCACGCAGTACAGGGCGCCTCCGTAGGGCGCGATGTCGAAGCCGGGGGAGGAGACGGCGCCGGGGATCGCCTGCGGCGGGCTCCAGCCCGGGCCGCGGTCGAAGCGGGTCCACCAGAGCCTGCCGTTCCCGGAGTCCTGGCCCGCGTAGTAGACGCAGTACAGGTAGTCGTTGTAGTGGGCGAGGGCGGGCGCGTGTTTGGTGCGGACGGGGTTGCCGTTCCAGTCGACGAGGTGGTGGTCGTAGCTCCACGTGTGGGTCTTGCTGTCGTAGACGGTCCAGTACAGGTCGTCGCCGCCGCGGTCGTGCACGCAGTACAGGTGGTCCTTGAACGTGTCGACGGCGGCCCTCCGCACGGACCGGATGTCGCCCGGGTGCGCCTGGAGGACGCCCCAGGTCTTCGTGGCGGTGTCGTGGGTGATCCACAGCAGCAGGCCGTCGTGGACGTGCACGCAGTAGAGCAGGCCGTCGTAGACGGTGACCGCGGCCGGGTGCGTGGAGCGGACCTCGGCCCCGCGGTGGTCCGTCACCGGCCGCTGCGGGGACCAACCGGCCTCGGGGCCCTCGGTGTTGAAGCGGGTCCACCACAGGCGGCGGTCGTCGTGGGTGCGGTGGTGCACGCAGTACAGGTAGTCGTTGGCGTGCGTCACCGCGGGCGCGCCGTACGCGTGGGTGTGCTTGCCGTCGGTGCTGTTGGCGGCGCGGTCGACGTACCACTGCGCGTAGTCCTTGTCGTGGAAGTCGTACCACAGGACGGGCAGGTCGGGGGCGCCCGCGCGGAGGCTGTACAGCAGGCCCTTGTACGCCTCGGTGCCGGGGCCGGCGGGCGAGGAGGCGCCGCCGGGGACCGGCCGGTCCTGCGACCAGCCGCCGTTCTCGAGGACGATCCACCGCAGTTCCCGGTCGACGGTTCTCCTCATCTCGCGCTCACCCCCGGTGCGCGCAGTACAGCGGGCCTTCGTAGGCCGTGATGTCGGCCCCGGGGGAGGAGATGACGTAGGGGATGCGCTTCGGGGTGCTCCAGGGCCCGCCGACGTTGTACCGGGTCCACCAGAGCTGGCCGCCGGTGTCCTCGCCCACGTAGAAGACGCAGTACAGGTAGTCGTTGTACCGGGTGACGGCGGGGGCGTAGGAGGTGCGGATCGGTTTCCCGCTCCCGTCCACCATGGGCTGGTCGGTGCCCCATTCGCGGGTCTTGCTGTCGTAGGTGATGCAGTACAGGTCGTCGCCGCCGCGGTCGTGCACGCAGTACAGGTGGTCCTTGAAGCGGTCGACGGCGGGCGCCCGCGCCGTCTGGATGCCGCCGGGGACCGGCTGGTCGATGCTCCAGGCCTCCTTGGCGGTGTCGTAGGTGATCCACCGCAGGCTGCCGTTGTCGTCGTGCACGCAGTAGAGGAGGCCGTCGTAGACGGTGACGGCGGCCGGGTTCGTTGAGCGGACCTCGTCTCCCCGGTCGTCCTTCACCGGTTGCTGGGCGGACCAACCGGCCTCGGAGCCCTCCGTGTTGTAGCGGGTCCACCACAGGCGGGTGTCGCCCTGGGCGCGGTGGTGCACGCAGTAGAGGAAGTCGTTGGCGTGGGTCACCGCGGGTGCGCCGTAGCAGGGCAGGCGGTTCCCGGCGACGTCGACGACGGCCTGGTCGCCGCGCCACTGCTCGGTGTCCTTGTCGCGGACGTCCCACCACAGTTCGGGGTTGCTCACGGTGTCCTGGTGGAGGCAGTACAGCAGGCCCTTGTACGCCTCGACGGCGGGTGCGAAGGGCGAGAAGGCGAGGGGGATCTCCAGGTCCTTCGACCAGTCCGTGTCGTAGGCGACCCATCGCAGTTCCTTGTTGACGGCGTTCACTCTCGTTCACCTCCGGTGGGCCGGCGCTCCGGTGGACGGGTGCCGTCCCGGCTCCGGCTCCGGCTTCGTGGATTCTTCGTGGGCCGACCTGCCCGGGGTTCCGGGCGGTCCGTCTCAGCCGCGGTGCACGCAGTACAGCGGGCCGTGGTAGGCCGTGATGTCGGCGCCGGGGGAGGAGACGACGTAGGGGATGCGCTGCGGCCTGCTCCAGGGCCCGCCGACGTCGTACCGCCGGGTCCACCAGAGCCCGCTGCCGAACTCGGATGCCTCGTCCGTGCAGTAGACGCAGTACAGGTAGTCGTTGTACCGGGCGACGGCGGGCGCGTACGGGGTGAGGACCGGTTTCCCGTCCTCGTCCACCATGAGCCGGTCGTCGCTCCACTGCTGGGTCTTGCTGTCGTAGGTGATCCAGTACAGTTCGTCGCCGCCGCGGTCGTGCACGCAGTGCAGGAGGTCCTTGAACCGGTCGACGGCCGGCGCCCGCGTGACCGGGACGTCGCCGGGGACGGGCTCGTCGGAGCTCCAGGCCTGCCGGGCGGTGTCGTGGGTGAGCCAGTGCAGGCGGCCGGTCTTCTCGTGCACGCAGTAGAGGAGGCCGTCGTAGACGGTGACGGCGGGGGAAACCGCCGTCCGGACGTCGCGTCCGTCGGGGTCCACCACCAGTTTCTGCTCGGACCATCTGGTCCCGGAGACCTCGGTGTTGTAGCGGGACCACCACAGGCCGGGGTCGGCGTTGGAGACGTGGTTCACGCAGTACAGGTAGTCGTTGGCGTGGGTCACCGCGGGTGCGCCGTACGTGCGCAGGCGTTTCCCGTTGGGGTCGTAGGCGCCCGCCTCGCCCCTCCACAGCCCGGTCTCCTTGTCGTAGATGTTCCACCAGAGGCCGGTGTTGTTGGCCGTGTCCTGGTGGAGGCAGTACAGCAGGCCCTTGTACGCCTCGATGGCGGGGGCGAAGGCCGAGTAGGCGGAGGGGACGTCGGCGTCCTTCGACCATTCGGTGTCGTAGGCGGCCCACCGCAGTTGCTTCAGGCTGGTGCTCATCCCGTCCTCACCTCCGCCGGTCCGGGCCGGCAGGTACGGGAGGGGGCCGACGGATCGTCCCGGTCGTGCGCGAGCCGGCCGTTGAGGTAGGTGGCCAGGACGGTGCGGTCGTCCCCCATCACCGCGAGGGTGAACAGGAGGTCGTGGATGGTCTTGGTGTTGGAGGTGCGTGCGGCCAGCAGCGGGGTGGCGGTGGGGTCGAGGACGATGAAGTCGGCCTCGTGCCCCGGTTCCAGCGATCCGACGAGGTGGTCGAGGCGCATCGCCGCCGCCGAACCGGTGGTCGCCAGGTAGAACAGCTTGACCCCGTTCATCGGGAACCCGCGCAGGGCGCCGACCTTGTACGCCTCGCTCGCGGTCTGGAGCAGGGAGAGGCTGGTGCCGCCGCCGACGTCGGAGCCCAGTCCGACCAGCGCCCGCCGGCGCGGATTGGTCGCACGCTTCATGCGGAACAGGCCGGAGCCCAGGAAGAGGTTCGACGTCGGGCAGTGCGCGGTGCCGCTGCCGGTCCTGTACAGGCGTTTCCACTCGCGCTTGGACAGGTGCACGGCGTGCGCGAAGACCGCACCGGGGCCGAGCAGGCCGTGCCGCTCGTAGACGTCGACGTAGTCCTTGCACTTCGGGAACAGCTGGTGGACCTTCTTCACCTCGTTCCTGTTCTCCGCCAGGTGGGTCTGCAGGAGCGTGCCGGGGTGGTCCCGCCAGAGCTTCGAGGCGGTGCGCAGCATCTCGGGCGTGCAGGCGACCGCGAACCGCGGGGTGACCGCGTAGATGCTGCGGCCGACCCCGTGCCACCGTTCGATCAGTTCCGCGGACTGCTCGTAGGCCACCTGGGGGGAGGCGTCGAGCAGGGCGGGCGGCGCCTCGCGGTCCATCAGCACCTTGCCGGCCGCGAGCCGCATCCCGCGGCCGACGCTCTCCGCGAACAGCGCGTCGACCGACCGCGGGTAGGTGGCGCAGTTGACCATGGCCGTCGTCGTGCCGTTGCGCAGCAGTTCGTCACAGAACAGGGCGGCGACGGCCCGGGCGTAATCGGCATCGGAAAAACGCTTCTCCTCCGGATAAATGTGGTGATCGAGCCAATCCAGCAGCTGTTTTCCATAGGCGGCGATAATCCGGGTCTGCACGTAATGGACGTGGCAGCTGACGAGCCCGGGCAGGATCAGCTTGTCGCGGTACTGCACGACCTTCACGTCGTCCGGGAGGTCGCGCACGAGGTCGCCGTAGGGACCGGCCGCGACGATCTTCCCGTTCTCGCAGACCAGCAGCCCGTCCTTCACGTGGACGAGCGCCTCCTCGTCGGAGGTCAGGAACGGGTCGTCACGGAACCAGACGAGGCCGCCCCGGACGGCCGTCAGATCCCCGGGCGGAGAAGCAGAGGTTCGCATGGGGGCTCACTCCCAAGGAGGTCGAGGCGGTCGCGAGGTGCGTCGGGGTCGCCGGCCCCCCGGGGCTCCGCGCGGGGGGCGCTGGGCCGGACGTGTACGGACCGATAGGTGGCGGGGCGACCGCGCTCCCAGTCTCGCGGGGGCCCGCGGGCGCTGCGCGCCGGGCTCCACCGCTCGGGTGGTCTCCGGCGCGACCGGGATCGATGGCCCGCCGACGGCCGACGCGCCCGGCCTCGCCGCAACGGGTGAGCGTGGTCGCGGCTTCCGTTCGCGCACGTACACCTGCGGTGACCAGCAATGGAGCACTTCGGTCACGATCCATTTCGGAGCGGGCAATTCCAATGGCGTATCGGTAAGCCGTCGAACGTGATCTGCCTGGCCTATCGTGACCACCGGACATCATGTCCGGATTCAGGCGCCAATCGCGATAAACCGACCATGGAGGTCGCATGGACATCAAGCCCGGTATCTACAGCATCAAGTGCGTCGGATACCTCACCCAGGTCCTGACCGCGCCCACCTCGGGCGACAAGGTCGTCGGGCAGAAGGAGCGCGAGCTCGACAACCAGTACTGGAACGTGGAGGAGAACGGGGAGTACAACACCATCCGCAACGTCGGCACGGGCCGGTACCTGGCCGTCGACGGCGACAACGCCATCCTGAGCGACAACCCCGCGGACTGGGACGTGTCGCTGGAGAACCAGGGCCGCTTCAAGGTCGCGGCGGTCGGCGACGGCAGGGCCCTGTACCTGACCGGCGGCAAGGACGGCGACGCGGTGAAGCTGGCCAACTACACCGGGGCCAAGCCCCAGCAGTGGTACTTCCAGAGCCGCGACGACGACTGAGGAACGGCCCGGAGCGGCTTCCGGCGGGGCGTGGACCGTGGCAGGCCCGTTGCCCACGAAGTGGCGCAGCTCACTGCCGTCCGGCGGCGGGCGTGATCGACTCGCCCGATGCGCCAGCCCTCCACGCCCCGCCCGCCGCTGACGGGCCGCCACCTCACGGCCGCCACCGCCGCCACCGCCGCCGTGCTGCTGGTCGCGGGCTGCGGCTCCGCGACGACCGCGGCCTCCGGCGGCGCTCCCGGCGGCGCGGGCGGCGCCTCCGGCAGCCCCGCCCCGTGCGGGACCGCGCTGCCCACCGCGCCCGGCGGCGCGCCGCAGCCGGCCGAGCTCGCCCAGGGCGGGGCGCGGATCACCGCCGTCGGCCCGACGTGCTTCGCGTACGAGGTCACCAACCCGCACGCCGAGCCGTACGACTACACCGTGGTGTTCGACGGGCCCGACCCGGACGGGGGAGCGGCGGTGTTCGGCGGCCCCGGGAGCGGGGGAGGGAACCTCACCCGCACCGTCACCGCGCTCGCCCCCGGCGCCACCGAGAAGGGGCGGATCGAGCTGGGCGGGCCCGGCGCCGCCGGGTCGGGCTCCCGCCCCGGCGCGCCCACCCCGAACCGGCCCGGCATCCGCCCGCCCAAGCCGGAGCTCCTCAAGGTCCGCAGCGTGCCCACCGCCGAGGCCCCCGGCGCCGGCGGCCCCTGCCCGCCCTCGGGCCTGCGGCTGTACGCCGACGAGGGCAGCGCCGCGATGGGCCTGCGCGCGGTCGGCCTGCACCTGCGCAACTGCGGCACCGCCACCGTCGTCCTCGACGGCTACCCGCAGGTGCAGCCGCTCGACGTCGACCACCAGCCCCTCGACGGGGTGCGGATCCTGCGCGGCGGCGCCGAGATCGCCACCGGCACCGGCGCCGACGACCCGCCGCAGACCTTCGACCTGCGCCCGGGGGAGGGCGCCCGCGCCGTCCTGGCCTGGCGCAACACCACCGAGGCCGGCACCCCGCAGAACGCCCCCTACGTGCGGGTGCGCGCCACGCCCGGCGCGGCCCCCGTGACGGTCGTCCCGGAACTCGACCTCGGCACCACCGGACGCCTCGGCGCCGGCGCCTGGACGCGGGAGGACACACGGACGCAGGACGGGTCGACCGCGCGCCCGTGACGGCCGCGGGGGAGTCCGCCCTTTCCGGCCCGCCCGCCGGCCGGCCGCGGCCCCGGGGAACGGGACCGGCGGTCCGGCGCGCTCCCCCGTGGCGTGCCGGACCGCCGGCGCGGGAACGGAATCAGTGTTCCGCTGCGCGGTGTCCCTCGTGGAGGATGTCAGGAGAAGGCCCCCGCCGTGTTGGCACCGAGTCGACAGTTCTTGGCACTGCGTGCACAGGTGGGGCCTTCCCGCCCGTTCCTGCGCGCCGGGTGCTCGCGGTGCGGGGTTCGCGCGCCCTCAGCCCTGCCGGTACGAGGAGCGCAGCCGGTGCTCGCGGGGGGAGAGGCCGTACGCGGCCTTGAAGGCGCGGCTGAACTCGGCGGCGCGGGGCAGGCCGCAGCGGGCGGCGACGGCGTGGACGGGCAGGTCGCGCAGCGCGGGGTCGGCCAGCTCGCGGTGGGCGCGCTCCAGCCGGCGGCGGCGGACGAAGGCGGCGACGGTCTCGCCGCCGGACTCCCGGCCGAACAGGCGGTGCAGGTAGCTGACGGAGATGTGGTGGGCGGCCGCGATCACGGCGGGCGTCAGCTCCGGGTCGTGCAGGTTGCGCGCCACGAAGGCCCGGACGTTCTCCACCAGGGCCCGCCGGCGGGTGTCGTCGGGCACGGCGGCCTCGGCGTCCAGCTCCCGGGCGAGCCAGGCGGCCACCAGGTCGACCACGACGCCGCCCAGGCGCGGGGTCTCGACCGGGCCCAGGACGGCGGCCTGCCGGTCGAGGCCGACGAGGAAGTCCGCCAGCAGCGCGCAGCTGCCCTCCCGGGAGGAGAAGCCGCGGCCCAGCAGCTCCTGCACCCGGTGCGGCGGCAGCGGCAGCAGGTCGGTGGGGAAGTCGACGCCGACGGCTTCGATCCGGCGCTCCGCCGGGGCCTGGCCGGCGCGGGTGCCGAAGGCCCGCAGGTCGAACGGGTGGGAGCTGTCGAGCATGTGGAGGTTGCCGGGGACGAAGGTCTCGGTGGGCCCGGTGTCGCGGGTCAGGGCGAAGCCGCCGTCGAGCAGCAGGGTCAGGTGGAACACCCCGAGGTCCGAGCGGCGCACCCGCCGCGCGGTGCGCTGGAAGCGGGTCGGCGGGAAGGAGGTCCGCAGGAGGGTCACCGGCCCGAGCTCCAGGCGCCGCATCTCCGCCCGGAAGTCGTCGCGGTGGTCGCTGGTCACCTCGCTGTCCCGGGTGCGGCCGACCAGCTCCCGCCAGCAGTCGAACCGTTCCTTCACGGGTACGCCGTCGCTGCGGAACACGCTCTCCGTGCTCGTGGCCACTGTCCGCCCTTTCCTTCCGGGGTCCGTCCCCTTCCCGCCCGGTCGGGCTCCCCTCCCCACCCGGCGTCACCGGCACCTTGCGTTCGGTGACACCGCAACCTACAAGGTCGGGGCGGGCGGCCTCCGCCCGGGGCCCCGGGCGCGGCCCGGGGCGGAGGCCCGGGGCGGGCTCGGGCCGGGACCGGGGCCGGTCCGGGGGCGGCGGCGTCAGTTCCCCCCGGCCCGGTCCGCGTCCGGGGCGCCGAGGGCGAGGGTGAAGCAGAACCGGTCGCCGCGGTAGAGGGTGCGCACCTGCTCCAGCGGACGCCCCGCGCCGTCCAGACTGCGGCGGTGCAGCAGCAGCATCGGCAGCGCCGGCGGGGTGCCGACCAGCAGCGCCTCGCGCGGGGTGGCCAGCACCGTCTCGATCCGCTCGTCGGCGGCGCCGATGCCTACCCCCTGCTCGCGCAGGTACCCGTAGAAGGACCCCTCGGGGTCGAAGTCCCGATCCAGCGCGGGCACCCGGGCGACGGGCACGTACGTGGACTCCAGCCCCACGCGCTCCTCGTCCGCGCGCAGCACCCGCTCCAGGTGCCACAGCGGCTCGCCCTCGGGGACCTCCAGGAGCCGGGCCATCGCCGCGTCGGCGGGCAGCCGGTCCAGGGCGATCAGGGTGCGCCCGGGGCGCAGGCCCTGGCGCGAGACGCCCTCGGTGTAGCTGCTCAGGGACAGCGGCTGCTCGATCTTCGGCCCGGCCACCACCGTGCCCCGGCCCTGGCGGCGCAGCCGGCCCTCCAGCAGCAGATCGCGCAGCGCCTGGCGCACGGTGGCCCGGGCGACGCCGTGGCGCTGCGCCAGATCGGCCTCGGTGGGCAGCCGCCCGCCCGCGCCCAGCTCGGCGATCAGCTCCTCCAGGCGGGCCTTGACCAGGTAGTACTTGGGCACCCGGCCGTGCTCGGGGACACCGGCGCGGGCGGGCTCGGGGACGGTCCGGGGGGTGGGGTGGCTCACCGCCCAAGCCTATCGACCGCCCCGCGGGCCCCGCGGGCGCCCGTACGGCCCACAGGGTCGATGATCACGGAAGAGTAACGGGTCTGGACCGAATTTTCGGCGGTTGTTCATACAACCGTGGACTCGCCGAGGCGCCGCCCTCGCCCGCCCGACCCATCCTCACTCCCGGTGCCACCGCACCGCACTGACGATCCGTTGGGAGTCCTCCGTTGCGCACCTCCCGCCCCACCTCCCGCCCCACCTCCCGCTCCGCCCGCACCGCCGCCCTGGCCGCCGCCACGGTCGCCACCACCGTCGCCGCGCTGATCCCGCTGTCCGCCACGGCCTCCTCCGCCACCGCCGCCACCACGGCCGGCGCCGCGGCGGACGGCCCGTACCGGGGCCTGCCGAACGGCACCAAGCGCGCCAAGACCCTGGTCATCGGCGTCGACGGCACCCGCTACGACAAGCTGCTCACCGCCGACGCCCCCACCCTCAAGGCCCTGATGGCCGACGGCATGACCGCCACCAGCAACCTCTACGCCAACCCGCTCGCCCCCACCCTCTCCGGCCCCGGCTGGTCGACCATCGCCACCGGCGTGTGGCCCGACAAGCACCAGGTCAAGGACAACGCCTTCACCGGCTCCCGCTTCGACCTCTACCCCGACTTCGCCACCCGCCTGGAGAACGCCGACCCCGCCACCTCCACCCTGGTGATCGGCTCCTGGAACCCCATCGCCGGCAACGTCTTCAACGGCCGCGCCGACCTGCGCCTCCAGGAGGGCGAGAACGACACCAAGACCGCCGCCGACGCCGTCGACTTCCTCTCCCACGGCAACCCCGACACCACCTTCCTCCACTTCGACCAGGTCGACGAGGCCGGCCACAACCACGGCGGCACCAGCCCCGAGTACGCGGCCGCCCTCCACAGCGCCGACACCCTCGTCGGCCAGGTCCTCCAGGCCGTCAAGTCCCGCCCTGCGTACGCCTCCGAGGACTGGCTGGTCATCGTCACCACCGACCACGGCCACACCGACGCCGGCGGCCACGGCGGCAACAGCGCCAACGAGCGCCAGACCTTCCTGATCGCCGACGGCGCCGGCTACACCCCCGGCTCGCACCGCTACGACGTCAAGCCCGTCGACATCGCCCCCACCGTCCTCAAGCACGAGGGCGCCCCCGTCGACCCCGCCTGGAAGCTCGACGGCCGCCCCATCGACGAGATCGTCCCCGACGCCTTCGACGCGCTGCGCCCGAGCCTGCAGGCCCGCGCCGACGAGAGCGGCATCCCGGCCGGCGTCAAGGGCTGGACCCACACCCCGCCGGCCGGCTGGAGCATCGACAACTCCCGCATGCCCTCCGGCGGCGTCACCGAGTGGCGCGGCTGGACCTTCGCCACCGACGAGTTCTGGACCGCCGCCCAGCTCGCCCAGTCCCGCGAGACCAACGTGCGCGCCCGCAACGTGTTCGCCGTCGCCGACTCCGACGAGTGGGACGACAAGGCGCACGGCGCCGGCCAGTTCGACTCCACCCTGGTCGGCCCGGCCTACCCGGTGGCCGGCGCGAGCCGCGGCGTGCTGTCCTTCGCGACGGACTACAAGGTCGACGGGCCGCAGACCGGCGACGTCTACGTGGTCTTCGACAACGGCGCCCCGCAGCTGGTGAAGTCCTACCGCAGCGACCTCAACACCGTCGAGAACCTCCCCGTCACCGTCCCGGCCGGCGCCACCACCGCCCGCTTCCAGTTCCGCTACACCGGCACCAACAGCGCCTTCTGGACCGTCGACCAGGTCTCCTTCACCGCCTCCTGATCCGCGCGGCACGGATCCGACGGTGGCCCGCCCGCGGGTTCGGGCGGGCCACCCCTTGCATTACCCAGCGCACGCAACTATTGTTCCTGCATGTAAGGCGCGCATGCACCAATCGCTCGGTGGGTGCGCAACCCCCGGCGGGCCCCCTTCCCCCAGGCGCCCGCCCGCTCCGCAAAGGCACTGACATGTCCCTCAAGAACATCCTCCCCGGCAAGCTCGGCTTCGGCACCGCCCCCCTGGGCAACATGTTCCGCGCGATCCCCGACACGGAGGCCGCCGCCACCGTCGAGGCCGCCTGGGAGCAGGGCGTGCGCTACTTCGACACCGCCCCGTTCTACGGCGCGGGCCTGTCCGAGACCCGCCTGGGCGAGGTGCTGTCCGCCAAGCCGCGCGACGAGTACGTGCTGTCCACCAAGGTCGGCCGCGTCATCCTCGACGAGCTGGAGGAGGGCGCCCGCGACCTCGGCGAGAAGGGCGGCCTCTTCGAGCACGGCAACCCCAACAAGATCGTCCACGAGTGGACCGCCGAGGCCACCGAGCGCTCCATCGAGGACAGCCTCAAGCGCCTGGGCACCGACCGCCTGGACATCGTCTGGGTCCACGACATCGCGCAGGACTTCCACGGCGACCAGTGGCTGAGCAAGTTCGAGGAGGCCCGCACCGGCGCCTTCCGCGTCCTGTCCCGCCTGCGCGAGGAGGGCGTCATCAAGGCCTGGGGCCTGGGCGTCAACAAGACCGAGCCGATCGAGCTCACCCTCGCCCTCGACGAGCCGCGGCCCGACGGCTTCCTGCTCGCCGGCCGCTACACCCTCCTCGACCACGACCACGCCCTCCAGCGCCTGCTGCCCATGGCCCAGGAGCAGGGCGTCGACATGGTCGTCGGCGGCCCCTACAGCTCCGGCGTCCTGGCCGGCGGCGCCCACTTCGAGTACCAGGCCGCCCCGCAGCACATCCTGGACAAGGTCGCCCGCCTCAAGGCCCTGACCGCCAAGCACGGCGTCTCCATCAAGGCCGCCGCCCTCCAGTTCTCCCTCGCCCACCCGGTGGCCGCCGCCGCCGTCCCCGGCGCCACCAGGCCCAGCCGCATCGCCGAGGACATCGCCGCCCTGAACGAGAGCGTCCCCGCCGCGTTCTGGCAGGAGCTGCGCGCCGCCGGCCTCGTCAGCCCGGCCGCCCCGCTGCCCGCCGGCGCCTGACCGCCCGTACCGCCCCCGCACACCACCCTCACCGCAGTAGCACAGGAGAAACGACCATGGCCTCCACCACCGTCAGCCGCATCGTCCCCGCCACCCCCGAGAAGGTCTGGGCCCTCGTCGGCGGCTTCGACGCCCTGCCCGACTGGCTGCCCTACATCCCCGAGAGCGTCGCCTCCGAGGGCGGCCGCGTCCGCAGCCTGAAGAACCCCGAGGGCGAGGTCATCGTCGAGCGCCTCGTCGACTTCAACGAGACCGAACGGCACTACAGCTACGCCATCCTCCAGGCCCCCTTCCCGGTCGACGGCTACGTCTCCACCATCCGCGTCCACGCCGTCCCCGGCCGCCCCGACGCCGCCGAGGTCCAGTGGTCCGGCCGCTTCAACCCGGTCGACGCCACCGAGCAGCAGGTCGTCGACCTGTTCACCGGCATCTACGCCGACGGCCTCGACGCCCTGAACACGACCCTCGCCGGCTGAGCGAGGCCCCCGCACGCCGGCGCCGCGGCGGTGCGGACACCCCGGGCGTGGCCGGGGAAGGTCGAGGCGATGGTCGGCCCGATCCGGGTGGTGTGGTTGAGGTCGG
>NZ_JBSFWR010000068.1:0-45599 GCF_053594915.1 Kitasatospora sp. NPDC002543
GCCTCCTAAAGGGTAACGGAGGCGCCCAAAGGTTCCCTCAGCCTGGTTGGCAATCAGGTGTTGAGTGTAAGTGCACAAGGGAGCTTGACTGTGAGACTGACGGGTCGAGCAGGTACGAAAGTAGGGACTAGTGATCCGGCGGTGGCTTGTGGAAGCGCCGTCGCTCAACGGATAAAAGGTACCCCGGGGATAACAGGCTGATCTTCCCCAAGAGTCCATATCGACGGGATGGTTTGGCACCTCGATGTCGGCTCGTCGCATCCTGGGGCTGGAGTAGGTCCCAAGGGTTGGGCTGTTCGCCCATTAAAGCGGTACGCGAGCTGGGTTTAGAACGTCGTGAGACAGTTCGGTCCCTATCCGCTGTGCGCGTAGGAGTGTTGAGAAGGGCTGTCCCTAGTACGAGAGGACCGGGACGGACGAACCTCTGGTGTGCCAGTTGTCCTGCCAAGGGCATGGCTGGTTGGCTACGTTCGGGAGGGATAACCGCTGAAAGCATCTAAGCGGGAAGCCTGCTTCGAGATGAGCACTCCCACCTCCTTGAGAGGGTAAGGCTCCCAGTAGACGACTGGGTTGATAGGCCGGATATGGAAGCCCTGTGAGGGGTGGAGTTGACCGGTACTAATAGGCCGAGGGCTTGTCCTCAGTTGCTCGCGTCCACTGTGTTGTTCTGAAACAACGACCCGCCCCATTGTCGGGGTGTGCGGTGCACAGTTTCATAGTGTTTCGGTGGTCATAGCGTGAGGGAAACGCCCGGTTACATTCCGAACCCGGAAGCTAAGCCTTACAGCGCCGATGGTACTGCAGGGGGGACCCTGTGGGAGAGTAGGACGCCGCCGAACAATTCTTCTGAAGAACCCCCATCCGGGTCCCGGATGGGGGTTCTTCGCGTTTCCGGACCGGACCGGGCCAGACCGTCCGGGCCCGGGAGCAGGACGGGACGGCGCGCGGCACTCGTTCGGAAAGATCTTGGCGAGCCGTGTCGAGAACCCGTGGCCGGCTCCGTCCCAGGGGTGCACGCGGCCACAATGGGTCGCACCAGCTCCGAGGATCCGAGGAGAAGACGATGGCCAAGTACCTGCTGCTGAAGCACTACCGGGGTGCCCCGGACGCGGTCAACTGCGTGCCGATGGACCAGTGGACGCCGGAGGAGGTCACGGCACACATCAAGTACATGCAGGACTTCGCGGGCCGGCTGGAGGCGACGGGCGAGTTCGTCGACGGCCAGGCGCTCGCGCCCGAGGGCACGTGGGTCCGGTACGACGGTGAGGGGCGGCCGCCGGTCACCGACGGCCCGTTCGCCGAGACCAAGGACCTGATCGCCGGCTGGATGGTGATCGACGTCGACAGCTACGAGCGTGCCGTCGAGCTGGCGGGGGAGCTGTCGGCCGCTCCGGGGGCCGGGGGCAAGCCGATCCACGAGTGGCTGGAGCTGCGTCCGTTCCTGGGCACGCCGCCGACGATCACGGAGTGACCTCTCCGATGGACGAGGTACTGGTGAGGCGCCTCACGCCGGGCGTCATCGGGGTCCTGGTCCGCCGCGGAGCCGACTTCGCGGCGGCCGAGGACGCCGTGCAGGAGGCGCTGGTCGAGGCGGTCCGGGCCTGGACCGTTGAGCAGCCGCGCGATCCCAAGGGGTGGCTGGTCACGGTGGCCTGGCGCAAGTTCCTCGACGCGGCACGGTCGGACGCGGCCCGTCGCCGCCGGGAGGATCTGGTCGACCAGGAGCCGGAGGCGGGGCCGGCGACCGCGGTGGACGACACGCTCCAGCTCTACTTCCTGTGCGCCCACCCGTCGTTGACGCCCTCGTCGGCGGTCGCGCTGACCCTGCGGGCGGTGGGCGGGCTGACCACCCGGCAGATCGCCCAGGCCTACCTGGTGCCCGAGGCGACCATGGCCCAGCGCATCAGCCGGGCCAAGCGCACCGTCTCGGCCGTAGGGTTCGACCAGCCGGGGGACGTCGCCACCGTGCTCCGGGTCCTCTACCTGGTCTTCAACGAGGGCTACTCCGGTGAGCTCGACCTCGCGGCCGAGGCGATCCGGCTGACCCGGCAGCTCGCGGCGGTGATCGACCACCCCGAGGTGGCCGGGCTGCTGGCCCTGATGCTGCTGCACCACGCCCGCCGGGCCGGGCGGACGACGCCGGGCGGTGCGCTGGTGCCGCTGGCCGAGCAGGACCGCGGCCGGTGGGACACCGGGCTGATCGCCGAGGGGGTCGGGATCCTCCAACGGGCCCTGGCCCGGGACCGGTTGGGCGAGTTCCAGGCCCAGGCGGCCGTCGCGGCGCTGCACGCCGACGCGCCCACGGCGGAGGAGACGGACTGGGTGCAGATCGTCGAGTGGTACGACGAGCTGGTCCGGCTGACCGGGAGCCCGGTGGTGCGGCTCAACCGGGCGGTGGCGCTCGGTGAGGCCGACGGTCCGCGGGCGGGGCTGGCGGCGCTCGCGGAGCTGGACGGCGGGCTGCCCAGGTACGCGGCGGTGGCGGCGCACCTCCACGAGCGCGCCGGGGAGCCGGAGACGGCGGCCCGGCTGTACGCGGAGGCGGCTCGGAAGGCGACCAACCTCGCCGAGCGCGACCATCTGACCCGTCAGGCGGCCAGGCTCAACACCGCCCTGAGGGGCCGTCGGACCGACTGACCCGCGACGGCGGGGAGGGAGGGCTCAGAGCCGGCCGGCGGCCTTCAGCGCCAGGTAGGTGTCGGCCAGGGCCGGGGCGATCCGGGCGGGCGGGGCGTCCAGGACGGTGACGCCGTGGCGGGTGAGGCGTTCGGCGGTGGCCCGGCGGTCGGCCCGGGTCTGCTCGGCGGCCGCCGCGCCGTAGACGGCCTCCAAGGTGCCCCGCCCGGCGGCGAGTTCGTCCAGGCGGGGGTCGGCGACCGAGGCGAGGGCGACCTCGTGGCGCTTGGTGAGCATCGGCAGCAGCGGGCGCAGGCCGTCCTCGGCGGGGGCCGCGTCGAGGCCGGTGAGCAGCACGATCAGCGAGCGCTGGGGGGCCATCTTGAGGGCCGTGGCGACCAGCGAGCGCATGTCGGTCTCGTGCAGCGCGGGTTCCAGCGCGGCCATCGCGTTGGTGAAGGCGGGCAGCACCTCGTGGGCCGAAGCGCCGGCCACCGCGACGCGCTTGCGGGAGTCGTGGGCGAGCAGGTCGACCCGGTCGCCGGCCCGGGTGGCGAGGGCGGTGAGCAGCAGTGCGGCGTCGAGCGCGGCGTCCAGTCGGGGGGCGTCGCCGACCCGGCCGGCCGAGGTGCGGCCGGTGTCGAGGACGACGAGGATGTGCCGGTCGCGTTCGGGGCGCCAGGTGCGGACGGCGAGGCCGCCCGACCCGGCGGCGGTGTTCGCCGCGCGGCGGGCGCTGGCGCGCCAGTCGATGGAGCGGACGTCGTCGCCGGGCAGGTACTCGCGCAGGGAGTCGAACTCGGTGCCCTGGCCGCGGGTCAGCACCGAGGTGCGGCCGTCGAGTTCGCGCAGCCGGGCGAGTCGGGAGGGCAGGTGCTTGCGGCTGGCGAACGGGGGCAGGGCGCGGACCGTCCAGGGGACGTGGTGGGAGCCCTGGCGGCCGGCCAGTCCGAGCGGGCCGAGCGAGCGGACCGTCACCCGCTGGGCGTGGTGGTCGCCGCGGCGGGTGGGGGTGAGCACGGTGGTGATCCGGCGGCGTTCGCCGGCGGGGAGGGACAGGGTGTGCCGGGAGGCGGCTTCGGCGGTGCCGGGGCGCCAGGCGGACGGTGCCCAGGCGTCGCGGACCGGGCCCCGGAGCGGCCGGCCGGACGGGTTGGTGACGGTCAGTTCGACGGTGGCGGGCTCGCCGAGCCGGACGGTGGTGTCGCCGCCCCGCCCGAAGCGCAGGCCGCGGACCGGGGCGGCGAGCACGAGGTCGACCGCGACGGCGATCAGCACCGCACCGGTGACCAGGCCGATCCCGGTCCAGGACGGCAGCAGCAGGCCCACGACGAGCGCGCCGAGTGCGGCGAGCAGGGCGGTTCGCCCGGTGAGGGCCATGCGGTGCGCTCCTTCGGGGGTGCGGTGCGGTTCAGCGGGGTGCGGGTGTCTGGCTGAGGACGGCCTGGATGACGGAGTCGGCGGTGACGCCCTCCATCTCGGCCTCGGCGCGCAGCGCGACCCGGTGCCGCAGGGTGGGCAGGGCGAGCGCCTTGACGTCGTCCGGGGTGACGTAGTCGCGGCCGGCGAGCCAGGCCCAGGCCCGGGAGGCGGCGAGCAGGGCGGTGGCGCCGCGCGGGGAGACGCCGATGGAGAGCGACGGGGACTGCCGGGTGGCCCGGCAGAGGTCGACGATGTAGGCGAGGACCTCGGGGGAGACGGTCAGCTTCGCGATCTGCTCGCGGGCGGCGGCCAGGTGCTCGGGTCCGGCGACCGGGCGGACGCCGGCCGCGGTGAGGTCGCGCGGGTCGAAGCCGGCGGCGTGCCGGGAGAGCACCTGGAACTCCTGGTCGCGGTCGGGCAGCGGCAGGATCAGCTTGAGCAGGAAGCGGTCCAGCTGGGCCTCGGGCAGCGGGTAGGTGCCCTCGTACTCGACCGGGTTCTGGGTGGCGGCGACCAGGAACGGGACGGGCAGCGCGCGCGGTTCGCCGTCCACCGTGACCTGGTGCTCCTCCATGGCCTCCAGCAGGGCGGCCTGGGTCTTCGGCGGGGTGCGGTTGATCTCGTCGGCGAGCAGCAGGTTGGTGAAGACCGGCCCGGGCTGGAAGGAGAACGCGGCGGTGCGGGCGTCGTAGACGAGCGAGCCGGTGACGTCGCCGGGCATCAGGTCGGGGGTGAACTGGATGCGCTTGGTCTCCAGGCTGAGCGCGGTGGACAGGGTGCGCACCAGCAGGGTCTTGGCGACGCCGGGGACGCCTTCCAGCAGCACGTGGCCGCCGCAGAGCAGCGCCACGACCAGGCCGGTGACGGCGGCGTCCTGGCCGACCACGGCCTTGCCGATCTCGGCGCGCAGGGCGGCCAGCGCGGCGCGCGGGTCGGTGGCGGGGGTAGCGGGTGCCGTGCCGGGGACGGGGCGGAGCTGGGCGGTTGCCTGGTCGGTCACGGGTTCCGTACCTGCCTTTCGAGGGCGTCGAGGTCGTCGGCGAGCCGCAGCAGCGCGGCGTCGTCGGTCGGGGGCGGGCCGTACAGCAGGGCCCGGACGTCCCCGGCGGGCCGTCCGGGGAGGCGGTCGGCCACGGCGGCGCAGAGTGCGTCGGGGTCGGGCGCGCCGGCCCGGAGCGGGACGCCCAGGGCGGGGGCGAGCCGGTGGGCGGTGGCGCAGCGCAGCGCCTCGGCGGCCCGGCCGCGGGCCTTGGCCCGCCGGTACAGGCGGGCGCGGCCCTCGGTGGTCTCGGCGGCGCGGACCACCACGGGCAGGTTCTCGCTGATCACCGGGCCGAGCCGGCGACCGCGCCAGAGGGCGGCGAGCACGGCGGCGACGGCGAGTTGGTAGGAGGCCCAGTGCAGGCCGCTCGGCAGGTAGTCGCCGATGGTCTTGGTGCGGGCGCCCTCGGGGAGCGGGACCGAGTAGTCGGGCAGGTGCCAGGTGAGGCGGGGCTGGGAGCCGAGCAGGCCGAGCGCGAGGGAGGCGTTGCCGTCCTCGGCGAGTTCCTCGTTGCTCAGGAACGCGCCGCTGCCGAGCACGATGACGTCGCGGCCGCCGTCGCCGACCGGGAGGCTGACCAGCGGGTAGCCGTGGCCGCGCGGGTAGCAGCCCTGGCCGCGGCTGCCGGCGGTGTAGAGCATGCCGCCCTGCCGGGCGCTGCCGGCCCCGGCGGCCTCGGTGAGCGGGCACTCGGCGGGGGTGGAGCGGACGGAGGCGTACGGTGGCCCGCCCGTGTCGTCGGAGAGCCGGATGCCGGGGGCGAGCGCGGTGAGCGCGGCCGGTCCGGGGACGACCAAGACCAGCCGGTGGTGCCGGGCGGCGGCGACGGCGCGCAGTTCGGCGGGGCTGAGCAGGTCGGGGTCGGGCAGGACGAGGGTGTCCGGGCCGGCCGGGGCGGCGGTCGGGTCGGCGGTGAACTCGGTTTTGAGTCCCTGTCGTTCGAGCAGGGCGACGACGGCGTGGGCGCCGTCGCGGTCGTAGGAGCGCGGGTCCAGCGGTGGGTAGCGGCGGTCCTGGCCGAGGGCGGACACGGCGGCGGCGCCGATCAGCAGGGCGGTGAGGACGGCCAGGTACCAGCGGGCCCGGCGCCACAGGCCGCGCGGGGTGGGGGCGAGGCTGGTCGTGGCGACGGCGGCGGGGGCTTCGGCGACGGGCGGTGCCGCCGGGGCGGGGGTCATGCCGCTCCTCCCGGGGTCGGGGCCGGGGCCTGGGCGGGTGCGACGGCGGTGTCGGGCGCCAGGACCGGGCGGGTGCGCTCCAGGGCCCGGTCGAGCTCCCGCAGCAGCCGGTACGCGTCCTGGTCGGCGGTGCGCTCGCCGTACGCGATGTCGTCGAAGGTCCGGGCGGCCGCGGCCAGGGCGGCGGCGTGCTCGGGCAGCGCCAGGCCGGCCTCGGCGGCGGCCTCGTCGGCGGTGCGGCCGGGGCGGGTGTCGAGCAGGGTGCGCTCCTCCAGGCCGCGCACCAGGGCGCGCATCTGCTCGCGGACGGCCTCGTTCCAGCGGCCGGCGGCGGCGTGGCCGGCGGCGTCCGTCCGGTACTGCTCGGCGCTGCGCGGACCGTCGGCGCCGTACACGTCCTGGACGGTGCGGGCGGCGCGGCGGGGCGCGCCGAGGCGCCACCAGAGCGCGGCGCCGATCAGCACCGCGACGATCAGGAAGAGGACCAGTCCGGTGGTGCCGGTGGTGCCGTCGCCGGAGATGCTGTCGAGCGCGCCGGCGACGTGGTCGTAGATCCAGTCCGTGATCCGCTGCAGTACGGACGGGTCGTGCTTGTGGTACTCCGCGTCGAGCAGCTCGTCGCGGGCGGCCTCGCGGGCCGGGTCACGCGGCACCGTGACCGGCGCGCCGCCCACGGCGAGGAGTCTGTCCCCCCAGTCGGACATCCGGTTCAGCGCCTCGCCGGGTTCGGGTCGCCCTGCCCGGCCCAGTCGGTGCCGCCGTGCTCGGGCAGGCCGGCCGCGCGGGCGAGCTCGATGTCCAGGGCCTCGCGGCGGATCCGCTGGTCGATGTAGACCAGCACGCCGATGGCGGCGATGAACGGGGTGGTGAAGGTGCCGGCGATGATTCCGGCGACCGAGAGCAGCAGCACCATGGCGACGCTTTGGTCGGCGGTGTCGGGCAGGCCCTGGGCGCTGAGCTTCTCGAAGCCCAGGGCCATGCCGAGGATCTGGAACGGGACGGCGATGACCACCGCGACGACCAGTGCCAGCACGTGGCCCAGCAGGTTGATGCCGAAGATCCGCCACCACGCGCCCCTGGCCAGACGCCGGGAGCGGGAGAGCGAGGTCAGCACGCCCTGCTTCTCCAGCATCAGGGCGGGGGCGGCGAGGCTGAAGCGGATCCACAGCCAGACGGCGACCGGCACGGTCAGCAGGCCGACCAGGGTGAGCAGTCCGGCGATGGCGACCGAGTCCTGGCCGACGGCGGAGTAACCGAGCAGCGGGGCGAAGCCGAGCAGGATCACCCCGGGGCCGATCAGGACGGTGAGCAGGGTCAGTCCGAGCAGTTGCAGGAGCCGGGGGCGGGCGTCGCGCCAGGCCTCCCCGGCGGTCGCGGACCGGCCGAGGACGGCGCGGCTGACCACGATGGTGAGCAGCGCGGTGGTGAACACGTTGAGCAGCAGTTCCAGCGGCAGGCCCGCCAGCAGCCGCAGGGTGTTGGTGGCCTCGCCGGTCTTGCCCTTGACCAGCAGGTTGACCAGGACGTTGCCGGCCTGGGAGAGCACGGCGATGCCGAGCGAGAGCGCGAGCACGGTGCGCCAGTGCCGGCGGACGGTGGTGACGGCACCGTCCAGCAGCTCGCTGAAGGCCAGCGGGCGCAGCGGGATGACACCCGGCCTGGGGCTCGCCGGGGCGCCCCAGCCGTACGGGCGGTGGCCGCCGGGAGGCTGCTGGCCCCACTTCTGTCCCCACTGCGGGGCGGCCCCGGGGGCGCCGGCCGGGCCGGGGCGGTCGGGGGTGGTCTGCGGTGGTGCCGACGGCCCGGGCACGGCGGCGGGCGCGTCGGCCGGGGGCCGGGCGTCGTCGCGGGGCGGCTCGGACGAGCTGGGCGAGGCCCAGCCCGGGGTGTCGGTCATCACTGCTCCTCGGAGGGCGTCACGGGCGCGACTGCGAACGGATCTTCCGCCCGCGCGCAGCGCCCATCGTGCCATGGGGCCGGAAACCGGCCCCACGGCGATCCGGTTGCTGATCGGCAACGCTCCTCCGGGGTGGGCCGGGTGGTGCGTCCCGGCGGGGTCGGGGAGGGGGCGGAGGGGCTTCCGGCGGGTGCATTCACCCGGTATGGCCGGAATGCACCGGTGGACGAGTTGGCCGTTCTGGAGCAATGGCACTGCTGTGCGGCAGGTCACAATCCGGTAATGAGAAGATGGACGCATGAAGGGACGCGTCCTCGTCGTTGATGACGACTCCGCACTGGCCGAGATGCTCGGCATCGTGCTGCGTGGTGAGGGTTTTGAGCCGTTTTTCGTCGCGGATGGGGACAGGGCGCTAGCCGCGTTCCGGGAGACCAAGCCCGACCTGGTCCTGCTCGACCTGATGCTGCCCGGCCGGGACGGCATCGACGTGTGCCGGCAGATCCGGGCCGAGTCCGGAATCCCGATCGTGATGCTCACCGCGAAGACCGACACGGTCGACGTCGTGGTGGGCCTGGAGTCGGGTGCCGACGACTACGTCACCAAGCCGTTCAAGCCCAAGGAGCTGGTGGCCCGGGTCCGCGCCCGGCTGCGCCGCGCCGAGGAGCCCACGCCCGAGCAGCTGACCATCGGCGACCTGGTGATCGACGTGGCCGGGCACTCGGTGAAGCGGGACGGCCGGGGCATCCCGCTGACCCCGCTGGAGTTCGACCTGCTGGTCGCGTTGGCTCGCAAGCCCTGGCAGGTGTTCACCCGCGAGGTGCTGCTGGAGCAGGTCTGGGGCTACCGCCACGCGGCGGACACCCGTCTGGTCAACGTCCACGTGCAGCGCCTGCGTTCCAAGATCGAGAAGGATCCGGAGCGCCCCGAGATCGTGGTGACCGTCCGCGGCGTCGGCTACAAGGCCGGACCCAGCTGACGTGACGGACCGGGCAGACGACACCCCGTCGGGTTCCGCGACCGACGGGGCCGGGGCCGTGCGCGGCGACGTGCTGAGCTCGACCACCCGCCGCCGGCGCGGCCCTTCCGCCGTGGTCGCGATGGTGAAGCGTCAGTTGCGCCGCCCCGTGCACCGGGTGGCCACGCTGTACCGCCGGTCGATCCAGCTGCGCGTGGTCGCGGTGTCCCTGCTGGCGTCCATCGTGGTCGTGCTGCTGCTGGGCGTGGTCGTGGTGGCGCAGGTGCGCACCGGTCTGCTCGGCACCAAGATGGACGCCGCCCGCGCGCAGGCCCGGATCGGCTTCCAGGTCGAGCAGAAGAAGATCGACGAGGCCCGGGACCAGAAGCTGCGGAACACCGCCGACCCGACCGTCGACGAGATCGGCACCTGGCTGCTGCGGCAGGTCAACGACCTGGCCGGGAGCGGGCAGACCGTTTACTCGGTGATCGCGATGGCCCCCGGCACCGGCGCCGTCGTCCCCGACACCGCCGGCTTCGCGCCGCGCTACTCGGGCGACATCCAGCCGATCAGCATCCCGGAGAGCCTGCGGGCCAAGCTGGCCGCGGAGCCCGGCCAGATGTTCGACCAGCCGACCAGGATCCACCGCTCGCCCGACAGCAGCGTCAAGTCCGAGCCCGGGCTGGCCCTCGGCATGCAGTTCCTCGGCCCGGGCGGGACGCCGTACCAGCTGTTCTACGTGTTCTCCTTCGGCCAGGAGACCGACACCCTCACCCTGGTCACCGGAACCCTGGCGACCGCCGGGGTGTTCGTGGTGATCCTCATGGGCGGCATCGCCTGGGTCGTGGTGCGCCAGGTGGTCACCCCGGTCCGGATGGCCGCCGGGATCTCCGAGCGGCTCGCCGACGGGCACCTGGAAGAACGGATGAAGGTCACCGGGACGGATGACATCGCCCGCCTCGGGGAGTCCTTCAACCGGATGGCCAACGCCCTCCAGGCGCAGATCCGCCAGCTGGAGGAGCTGTCCCGGGTGCAGCGGCGGTTCGTCTCGGACGTCTCGCACGAGCTACGCACCCCGCTGACCACGGTCCGGATGGCCGCCGACCTGATCTACGACAGCCGCGAGGACCTGGACCCGATGGCGGCCCGCTCGGCGGAACTGCTCCAGGGACAGCTGGACCGCTTCGAGTCCCTGCTCGCCGACCTGCTGGAGATCAGCCGCTTCGACGCCGGCGCCGCGATCCTGGACGCCGAGCCGGTCGACCTGCGCGAGATCGTCGGCCGGGTGGTGGAGGCCGCCGAGCCGCTGGCCGAGGCCAAGGGCAGCGCCGTGGTGATCCGCGGCGACGGCGAGCCGGTGCTGGCCGAGGTGGACTCCCGCCGGATCGAGCGCATCCTGCGCAACCTGGTGGTCAACGCCCTGGAGCACGGTGAGGGCCGCGACGTGGTGGTCCGGCTGGGCTCCGCGGACGGTGCGGTCGCGGTCGGCGTGCGCGACTACGGCATCGGCCTCAAGCCGGGCGAGGCGTCCCGGGTGTTCCACCGCTTCTGGCGGGCCGACCCGTCCCGGGTGCGGACCACCGGCGGCACCGGCCTCGGCCTGTCCATCGCGGTCGAGGACGCCCACCTGCACGGCGGCTGGCTCCAGGCCTGGGGCGAGCCCGGCGGCGGCTCGCACTTCCGGCTCACCCTGCCGCGCACCCGCGGCGGCGAGATCAGCCGGGCGCCGTTCCGGCTGGAGCCGGAGGACTCCCGCAACAACCGGGGCCTGGGCGCCCAGGGCACGCCGTACCGGCGGGCGATCAGCCCGGGCGGCTCGACGGCGGCCTCCGCGGTCGAGGACCACACGGAGACGCCGGAGGCCGCGGGCAACGGCCTCGGCAGCGGGCTCGGCGGGGTGCTGAACATCGGCCCAGGGCTGGGCCGGCGGCGGTTGCCCGAGGGGCCGCGCGCGGACCCCTCGGACGTCTGGACGGCCGGCGGGTACGGGGCCACCGGCGCCCAGGTCATGGTGGATCCGACGCCGGGGCGGCCGTCGGTGGCACAGCGGACGGCGGAGCCGGACGTGACGGGTGGGACGACGGACGCGGAGGGGTCGCAGCGTGCGAGGGACGAGCAACAGGACTGAGCCGCGGCTGCTCGCGGCGGTCGGCGCGCTGTTCGGCGCCCTGGTGGCGAGCGGCTGCGCGGCGATGCCGGATTCCGGCGGCATCACCAAGGTGGAGCTGTCCCAGGGCTCGGCCGACAAGAACCTCCAGGCCCGGGTCTACCCGGTGCCGCCCAGCCGGGGGGCCAAGCCGCACGAGCTGCTGACCGGGTTCCTGGACGCGGTGACCGCCGACGAGGGGTACGAGACCGCGCGCAAGTACCTCACCGAGAGCGCCTCCGCGGGCTGGAAGCCGGAGTCCGAGATCCGGGTGCTCTCGTCCACGACCATCGGGGCCGGCCCGGACGTCACCGACGCGGACACCACGGTCTCGGTGCCGGTGAGCGGGCTGCAGGTCGCCACCGTCGACGAGAAGCACTCGTACGGGCTGATCGCCGGGCAGAACAACTGGGTCCAGGACTTCACCTTCGTCCGCAAGGACGGCGAGTGGCGGATCGACAAGCTGCCGCCCGGCGTGATCATGAACGAGACCAACTTCCGGAACAGCTTCCGGCAGGTCGAGCGGTTCTTCTACACCGCGCCCGACCCGTCGGCGACGGCCTCCGCGAACGCCGGCCAGGAGGTGCTGGTCGCCGACCCGGTCTACCTGCGGCGCCGGGTGGACCCGCTGACGGCGGCGGCCCAGGCGGTGGCCGACGGGCCCTCGAAGTGGCTCTCGCCGGTGGTCCGCTCGGCGTTCCCGAGCGGCACCAGGGTCGAGCGGGTGACCATCGACGACGCCAGGGGCGCCCACGTGCAGCTCGTCGCGACCGACGTGAGCGAGCCGATGGCCTGCCGGCGGATGGCGGCCCAGCTCTTCTACACCCTCGCCGACCAGGTCAAGGGGCAGGTGGACCGGCTGGAACTGAAGGGGCAGCGCGGCTCCTGCAACGCCGGCCGCGGCGACGCGCCGGCCATCGGCCCCGGCGCCCTGGCCGGGCAGGCGACCCCCGCGCAGTACTACCAACGTGCCGACGGCGCCCTCGTGGCGGCCGGCGAAGGGCGCTCCGGCGAGCCCGTCCGCGGCATCCTCGGCAAGCCGCAGTCGAACACCAAGCCGCCGATCGGCGTCCTCGCGGTCAGCCGCAGCGGCACCCAGGCCGCCGCGATCAGCGAGGACGGCCACCAGGTCTGGTCGGTGCCGCTGGCGGACGCCGCGGTGGCCATGGGTGAACCGGTGCTCAGCTCCGCCGCCAAGGGCGGCGACAAGGAGGACGGCTTCGCCTCGCCCAGCTGGGACGGCCGCGGCGACCTCTGGGTGGTGGACCACAACAAGCAGGGCCCGCGGGTGGTGATGGTGCGCGGCGCCAAGTCGTACACCGTGCAGGTCGACGGGCTGCTGACCGGGCAGAGCGTGCAGGCGCTGAAGATCTCCTCGGACGGCCTGCGGGTCGCCCTGGTGACCAGGACCCAGGGCTCGGCCGTCCGCTCGCTGATGTTCGGGCGGGTGGAGCACGGCGGCACCCCCCAGGCGCCCACCGTGAAGATCGCCGAGTTGCGCCGGGCGGCTCCCACGCTCACCGATGTCGCCTCGGTGTCCTGGGCGGAGACCGACCAGCTGGTCGTGCTCGGCAAGGAGGCCGACCGGACCCAGCAGCTGTACTTCATCAGCACCGACGGCTCGCAGAGCACGGACACCCAGCTGCAGAGCGCCGAGAGCATGCTGACCGTCGCGGCCTCGGAGTCCCGGGGGGACCGCCTGGCCCAGGCGCCGTCGGTGCTCGCGATGGGCGAGGTCAAGCAGGCGGACGGCAAGCCGAGCGAGATCAAGGCCTTCCGCCTGGTCAACAACCAGTGGCGGGAGACCTCGCTGATCGACAAGCCCCGGTCGTTCTTCTACGCGGGCTGACGCCGACCCGGGCCGACGCCTTCCCGGACGCGGTGTCAGCCCGGGCGGGTCGGCGTGGCCGCGGTGGTCAGCCGGCCAGGCGAGCGTCGGTGCCGTGGGCGCCGGCCCGGTGCGCGGTGGTCGGGTGCCCGTCGGCCGGGTGGACGGTGGCCGCGACCGTGGCGCCGGCCCGGGCCGGCAGGCCGGCGTCGGCCAGCGCCCGGGCGGCCTCGGCGAGGCTGGCCCCGGTGGTCACCAGGTCGTCCACCAGCACCGGGTGACGGCCCGCCAGGCCCGTGCGACCGGTCCGGGCGCGGGGCAGCACGGTGAGCGCGCCGTGCAGGTTGCGGCGCCGCTCGGCCGCGTTCAGCCCGGCCTGGTCGGCGACCGGCCGGGCGTGCCGCAGCAGCGGCGCGGCCCGCACGTCCAGGCCGGCCCGGCGCAGCGAGCGGGCGGCGGCCCCGGCCAGCCGCAGCGTCGGGTCGTGCCCGCGGGCACGGACGGCCGAGCGCGTCGAGGGCATCGGGACCAGCAGCAGCGGGGCGGCCCCGGCCCGTGCCCCCAGGGCGGAGCGCACCGCTCGGCCGAGGGCCTCGCCGAGCGGCCCGGCCAGCCGCAGCGCGCCCCGCTCCTTGTGGGCGAGCAGCAGCTGCCGCACCGGGCCGGTGTACGGCGCCGCGGCGTGCGTCCAGGGCAGCAGGGTGGGAGCCGGCCGCGCGGCGGCCAGCAGGCCCCGGCAGACCGGGCAGAGCTGGGCGTGTTCGCTGCCGCAGCCCGCGCAGTCGGTGGGCAGCAGGACGTCCAGCAGTCCGGCCAGTGCGTGGCCGAACGGCCCTTGGGCGGACGGCGGGCGGCGGGGGGAGGGAGGCGGCGGCACGGCTGCTCCTCGCGGTGGCAGGCACGGAGAGTGAGCACAGGATCCGCCGTATGGGGGGCGTTGTCCAGGTATTTACCCATACTTCACCCGCGAGAGGGTAGACAGGGTGCACCAGCTTGACCGCCCGACCGCAGTATCGGGTCATACCCTCCTTATCGCCTGGGGAGGCGAAAAACCCGTGTGAGGTGTTCGATAAGGCCCAGGGGGTTTCAACCGTCCCTGGTGGGGAGGAAGTGAGGTGAGGGCCAGTCGTTTCCGCCGCTGGCGGCGGGACGGGGGGCCGGCAGTGGATGGGCTGGTCCAGCTGGGTCTCAGTCCGGTCCGGTAGCACCCGGATCGGCGTCAGCACGAGGGATCGGAGTTCTGCGTGGACATCGTCGTCAAGGGCCGCAAGACCGAGGTGCCCAAGAGGTTCCGCGAGCACGTGGCCGAGAAGCTGGAGAAGGTCCAGAAGTTCGACGCCAAGGCCATCAGCCTCGACGTCGAGGTGTCCAAGGAGCACAACCCGCGGCAGGCCGACCGCTCCGATCGGGTGGAGATCACTCTCCGCAGCCGCGGCCCCGTGATCCGGGCCGAAGCCGCCGCCGCCGATCCGTACGCGGCGCTCGACCTGGCCTCGGCGAAGCTCGACGCCCAGCTGCGCAAGTCCGCGGACCGGCGTCGGGTGCACAAGGGCGGCGCGAACGGCCGCACCCCGATCAGCGTCGCCGAGGCGACCGCGGCCCTGGCCGCGCTGCCGGAGACGACGGCGCCGGAGGGGGAGACGAACGGCGCCGTCCGCAAGACCATGATGGGATCCCTGGAAGTGGAGGGCGAAGGCCCGCTGGTGGTCCGGGAGAAGACGCACCCGGCCGCCCCCATGGCACTGGACCAGGCGCTCTACGAGATGGAGCTGGTCGGCCACGACTTCTACCTCTTCGTGGAGAAGGACAGCGGCCTGCCGAGCGTGGTCTACCGCCGGCACGGTTACCACTACGGCGTCATCCACCTGCAGACCGACCACGCGGCCGGGCCGGGCGGCGGGGCGGGCGGCGCGATCGGTGGGTCCGACGAGGACTGACCGTCCGGGCAGTGACGGAGGGGTGACCCCGGCGGCCGTGGCCGCCGGGGTCACCGGCGTTCGGGGTGCGGGAGGTCCCAACGGCGTTCGGGGGCGGCGCGGTTCGAACGGCACCGCGTGCCGGACGGAGGGGTCACCCGATGCGGGGGAATCGGCATCGGAGCGTGACCGTGGCGGGGTCGGAGCGTGGAATGATTGGCGCACGACGACCCGCGAAGGGGGAGGAGCGGATGGGGGATCACTTCGGGCTGGGGCCCGGGGTCGGGCCAGGGCTGCCGTTGGGGGCGGAGGACGAGCCCGCGTACGAGCCGCACCGGGGTGAGCCGATCCGCGTGTTGGTGGTGGACGACCACGCGCTGTTCCGCAGGGGGCTGGAGATCGTCCTCGCGGAGGAGCCGGACATCAAGGTCGTCGGGGAGGCGGGGGACGGCGCAGAGGCCGTGCTGAAGGCCGCCGACCTGCTGCCCGACATCATCCTCATGGATGTCCGGATGCCGCGCCGCAGCGGGATCGAGGCCTGCACGGCGATCAAGGACGTGGCACCCAGCACCAAGATCATCATGCTGACGATAAGCGACGAGGAGGCCGACCTCTACGAGGCGATCAAGGCGGGGGCCACCGGCTACCTGCTCAAGGAGATCTCCACCGACGAGGTCGCCACCGCGATCCGCGCGGTCGCCGACGGGCAGTCGCAGATCAGCCCCTCGATGGCGTCCAAGCTGCTCACCGAGTTCAAGTCGATGATCCAGCGCCGCTCCGACGACCGGGACCTGGTGCCCGCACCCCGGCTCACCGACCGGGAGTTGGAGGTGCTCAAGCTGGTGGCGACCGGGATGAACAACCGGGAGATCGCCAAGGAGCTGTTCATCAGCGAGAACACCGTGAAGAACCACGTGCGCAACATCCTGGAGAAGCTCCAGCTGCACTCCCGGATGGAGGCCGTGGTGTACGCGATGCGGGAGAAGATCCTCGAAATAGGGTGAGCCGGGCGGGACTTAGTGGTCCGCCAGCAGCTTCTCCAGGGTCGGGCGCAGCCGCTCGTCGTGCAGCGTCCCGACCCGCACCTCGTCGCAGCCGACCCAGGCGGCCGCCTCGCGCAGGGCCGTCGCCAGCGCCTCGACGTGCCGGCCGCCGCGCCCTGGACCGCCGTCCAGGGAGACCTGCCGGGCGACCAGGGTGCGTCCCTCGCGGGCCGGGTCGACCCGGCCGACCAGCCGGCCGCCGGTCAGCAGCGGCATCGCGAAGTAGCCGTGCACCCGCTTGTGCTTGGGCGTGTAGGCCTCCAGCCGGTGCGTCATGCCGAAGATCCGCTCGGTGCGGGGGCGGTCCCAGACCAGCGAGTCGAACGGCGAGAGCAGGGTGGTGCGGTGGCGTCCGCGCGGGGCGGTGGCGAGGGCGGCCGGGTCGGCCCAGGCCGGGGCCGGGGCGCCGTCCGGGCCCCAGCCGGCCACCTCGACCGGGACGAGGCCGCTGTCGGCGAGCACCGCGTCCAACTGCTCGGCGCGCAGCCGGTGGTAGTCCAGGAGGTCGGCCCGGGTGGCCACGCCGAGGGCGGCGCCGGCCTGGGCGACCAGGGTGCGCACGCACTCCTCGTCCGACCGGTGCTGGCCGAACAGGGCGTCCGGGATGGCCTGTTCGGCCAGTGCGTAGACCCGCTTCCAGCTCCGGCGCTCGGTGCAGACCACGTCGCCGAAGGCCAGCGCCCGCTCGACCGCGATCTTGGTGTCGGACCAGTCCCACCACTCGGAGGTCTTCTTGGCGCCGCCGAGCTCGGTGGAGGTCAACGGCCCCTCGGCGCGCAGCTTGTCGAGCACGGCGCGGTAGGTCCCGGGATCGACCTGGTGGCCCCAGAGGTGGCCGCGGTCGCGGTAGCGGCGGCGCCGGAAGGCGAACAGCGGCCACTCCTCGACCGGCAGGACGCAGGCCGCGTGCGACCAGTACTCGAAGCTCGCGCCGCCGCTCCAGTACGCCGCCTCGACGGCCGGGCGGCCGACCGCGCCGAGGCGGGCGTACGGCACCAGTTCGTGCGAGCGGGCGAGCACCGAGATGGTGTCCAGCTGGACGGCGCCCAGGTGCCGCAGCACCCCGCGCACCCCGCCGCGGCGGTCCGGAGCGCCCAGCAGGCCCTGGGCGCGCAGGGCGATCCGGCGGGCGTCGTCCGCGCTGAGGACGGCGACGGGGGCGGGGCGGGCGGCAGCGGCGGTCATGCCGGCGAGCGTAGCCGGGGGCACCGACAGCGCGGGGCCCGGAGCGGACCCGGAGCACGGACCCGGAGTCGGGAGGGGCACCCGGAGTCGGCTGCGGAGTCGGGAGGGGCGCCCGGAGCCGACCGCGGACCCGGGAGGGGCGCCCGGAGCCGACCGCGGACCCGGGACGGGCGCCCGGAGCCGGCCGCGGGCTCAGTCCAGGTCGGAGGGGAGCAGGGAGGCGAGCCAGGAGTCGTGGAAGACGCCGCGCTGCTCGGCGTACGAACGCAGGGTGCCCTCGAAGCGGTAGCCGACCTTCGTGGCGACCGCGCGGGAGCCCTCGTTGCCGACGTAGGCCACCCACTCCAGTCGGCGCAGTCCGAGCTCGCGCAGGCCGTGGTGGGAGACGGCGCGCGCGGCCTCGGTGGTGTAGCCGCGGCCGCGGAACTCCTTCACGGCCCACCAGCCGATCTCGGCGCAGCCCGGGTCCCCGGGCCGCAGGACGAGCCCCTGGGAGCCGACCAGGGCCCCGGACTCGCGCTCGAACACGCACCAGATCCGGTTGGCTCCGGTGCGCCGGCCCTCCGCGGCGAGATCGCGCACGAAGAACTCCGCGTCCTCGCGCCGGTACGGCGACGGGACGACGGTCCAGCGCTGGATCTCCGGGTCCTGGCAGGCGGCGAAGACCGCGTCGATGTCCGACTCCCGGGGAGCGCGCAGCACCAGCCGGTCGGTGGTGAGGGTGGGGTGTTCGGTGCGAAGTTCGTCCATGAACGGATTATTCCGCCGGAGGGGGAGGGCCGGCATTCGATATTCCGGCCGCCCGCGGAGCCAACTCCGCGCCCCGCCGACCGTTTTGTCCCGGTGGACGGTGCTATCGGGCCATGTGCTCGCTCGGGTGACACGGGAATACCGTGCTGACGCACCTCCCGGGGGGTTGGACTCCTCGCATACGATGGCCCGTGCGGTGGGGTGGACCCCCCGTGCAGTCGTCCAGTGCCAATACAGGCAAGGAGCCCGCTCACGTGTCCGTCTTCGACAAGATCCTGCGCGCAGGCGAGGGCAAGATCCTTCGCAAGCTGCAGCGGATTGCTGCCCAGGTCAACTCCATCGAAGAGGACTTCGTCAACCTCACCGACGCCGAGCTGCGCGCACTGACCGACGAGTACAAGCAGCGGCTCGTCGACGGCGAGAGCCTGGACGACATCCTCCCCGAGGCGTTCGCCACCGTCCGTGAGGCCGCCAAGCGCGTGCTCGGCCAGCGTCACTACGACGTCCAGCTGATGGGCGGCGCCGCCCTGCACTACGGCTACGTCGCCGAGATGCGCACCGGTGAGGGCAAGACCCTCGTCGGCACCCTGCCCACGTACCTGAACGCGCTGACCGGCAAGGGCGTCCACCTGATCACGGTCAACGACTACCTGGCCGAGCGCGACTCGGAGTGGATGGGCCGGGTGCACCGCTTCCTCGGCCTCGAAGTCGGCGTGATCCTCGCCAACATGACGCCCGCCGAGCGCAAGCGCCAGTACGGGATGGACATCACGTACGGCACGAACAACGAGTTCGGCTTCGACTACCTGCGCGACAACATGGCCTGGTCGCAGGATGAACTCGTCCAGCGAGGCCACTTCTTCGCGGTCGTCGACGAGGTCGACTCGATCCTGATCGACGAGGCCCGCACCCCGCTGATCATCTCCGGCCCGGCCGACCAGGCGACCAAGTGGTACGCCGACTTCGCCAAGCTGGTGCTGCGCCTGAAGATCGACCGCGACTACGAGGTCGACGAGAAGAAGCGCACCGTCGGCATCCTGGAGGAGGGCGTCACCCGGGTCGAGGACTACCTGGGCATCGACAACCTCTACGAGTCGGTGAACACCCCGCTGGTCGGCTTCCTGAACAACGCCATCAAGGCGAAGGAGCTGTACAAGCGGGACAAGGACTACGTCGTGATGAACGGCGAGGTCATGATCGTCGACGAGCACACCGGCCGCATCCTGGCCGGCCGTCGCTACAACGAGGGCATGCACCAGGCGATCGAGGCCAAGGAGGGGGTGGAGGTCCAGAACGAGAACCAGACCCTGGCCACCATCACCCTGCAGAACTTCTTCCGCCTGTACGACAAGCTCTCGGGCATGACCGGTACCGGCACCACCGAGGCCGCCGAGTTCCACCAGATCTACAAGCTCGGCGTGGTGCCGATCCCGACCAACAAGACGCCGCTGCGCATCGACCAGCCCGACCTGATCTACAAGTCGGAGCCGGCCAAGTTCGCCGCCGTGGTCGAGGACATCGCCGAGAAGCACGAGAAGGGCCAGCCGGTGCTGGTCGGCACCGTGTCGGTCGAGAAGTCCGAGTACCTGTCGCAGGAGCTGCGCAAGCGCGGCATCCCGCACGAGGTGCTGAACGCCAAGCACCACGAGCGCGAGGCGCAGATCGTCGCCCAGGCCGGCCGCAAGGGCGCCGTCACCGTCGCCACCAACATGGCCGGCCGCGGCACCGACATCATGCTCGGCGGCAACGCCGACCACCTGGCCGCCGCCGAGCTGGCGCAGCGCGGGCTGACCCCGACGGACACCCCGGAGGAGTACGAGGCCGCCTTCCCGGCCGCGCTGGAGAAGGCCAAGGCCTCGGTGAAGATCGAGCAGGACGAGGTCAAGGAGGCCGGCGGCCTCTACGTCCTCGGCACCGAGCGGCACGAGTCCCGCCGGATCGACAACCAGCTGCGCGGCCGCTCCGGCCGTCAGGGCGACCCGGGCGAGTCCCGCTTCTACCTGTCGCTGGGCGACGACCTGATGCGCCTGTTCAAGGCCGGCATGGTCGAGCGCGTGCTCTCGATGGCCAACGTGCCCGAGGACGTGCCGATCGAGTCCAAGATGGTCACCCGTGCCATCGCCTCGGCGCAGACCCAGGTCGAGCAGCAGAACTTCGAGATCCGCAAGAACGTCCTCAAGTACGACGAGGTGCTCAACCGCCAGCGCGAGGTCATCTACGGCGAGCGCCGCCGGGTGCTGGAGGGCGAGGACCTCCAGGAGCAGGTCGGCCACTTCATGGACGACACCGTCGAGGCGTACGTCCGGGCGGCCACCGGCGAGGGCTTCGAGGACGACTGGGACCTCGACAAGCTCTGGACCGCGCTCAAGCAGCTCTACCCGATCACCCTGGACCTGGAGGAGCTGGAGGAGGAGGCCGGCGGCCAGGCCGGGCTGACCCCCGAGTTCCTGATCAAGTCCATCCAGGAGGACATCCAGGGGCAGTACGGCGCCCGCGAGGACCAGCTGGGCGCGGAGATCATGCGCGAGCTGGAGCGCCGGGTCGTGCTGTCGGTGCTGGACCGCCGCTGGCGCGAGCACCTCTACGAGATGGACTACCTCCAGGAGGGCATCGGCCTGCGGGCCATGGCGCAGCGCGACCCGCTGGTCGAGTACCAGCGCGAGGGCTTCGACATGTTCACCGCGATGATGGAGGGCATCAAGGAGGAGTCCGTCGGCTACCTGTTCAACCTGGAGGTCCAGGTCGAGCAGCAGGTCGAGGAGGTCCCGGTCGAGGACGCCCAGGTGGTGCTCGACAAGCTGGAGAAGGACGCCGCCCGCCCGGAGATCAAGGCCAAGGGCCTGGAGGCCCCGAAGCCGCAGCGGCTGCACTACACGGCCCCCTCGGACGAGGTCGGCGGCGGTGTCATCGAGGGCGACTTCGACGACCTCGCCCCGGAGGACGAGAGCGACGGGCTGACCCGCGCCGAGCGCCGCAAGGCCGCGAAGTCGGCCAAGGGCCGCCGCCGCAAGGGCTGAGCCAGCCGCAGGGCACCAGCCAGGACGCCACGCAGGGCGCCGTTCCCGGACCGGGACGGCGCCCTGCGCCGTACCGCGCCGCCGGGGGCGGGGCGGGGTGCTCACCGGGCCTCCACGGCGGTGCACTGCCACTGCCCGGCCGCGCCGCGCTGTTCCAGCCGGAAGGCCACCATGTGGTGCCGCCGGCCGAGGTCGACCCGCACGCAGGCCTCGACCGCGTCCGGTGAGGGCGAGCGGTCGTGCACCGGGCCGAGCCGGGGCCGGTCGGCGGTGCCGCCGCGACGCAGCGCGCCGGCCCGCACCAGTGAGGCGAGCTGCCCGTAGCCGGCCAGGCTGGTGTGCCGCAGCAGCTGGCCCGAGGGCCGGGCGCCGGTGAGCACCTCGACCAGCTGGTGGGCGAACCGGGCCGCCAGGGCCCCGGAGCCGGGCCCGGGGGTGCCGGGTCCGGCTCCGGGGGTGCCGGTGCAGGCGGCACGCGGGTGGCCCGGCCGGCGGCCGGCCGGGTCGCAGCCGCCGGTGTCGCGCGGGCGGCGGTGCGGGCGGGCGGTGAGGTGGGCGCCGGCGCGGGCGGCGGTGCAGTGGACGGTCACGGCGGGGGCTCCTCGGCGGGGGTGCGGTCGTCGGGTCGTGCGGCATCGGGCGGTGCGGGCGTCGTGCAGTGCCGGCGTCGGGTCGTGCGGGTACGGACGGGCCCAGGCTGGGGGCCTTCCCCGCAGGGCGGCAACGGGTTTCCGGAGCGCCCGGAGCGGGTCGACAAGTTCACCTATCCGGGTGAGGCCGCCACTGCGGCGACGGGCCGGCCGGGCCGTTCGACGGCACCCGGTTGACGTGCGGGGACGGACCGTACGGCCCGAAAGGGGACGGACCGACTGGGCGGACCGGGTGGCGGCGCCCGGCCGCCGCGTTTGCGCCCTCCCGGACCGGCGCGCACCATCGGACCCTGACCGGGAGCGGACGACCGGACTCCCACGACGAGGGGCGGCCGGCATGACGACACAGGAAGCGGCGGCACCGGCCCCGGGCGCCGCCGCGCCCGCCGCGGGCCCGCCCCGGTACGGCCTGGTGCTGGGCGGCGGCGGGATGCTCGGCGCGGCCTGGACGGTCGGCGCGCTGTGCGCCGTCGAGGAGGCCACCGGTCGGCCGCCGGGCGGGGCCGATGTCCTGCTCGGCACCTCGGCGGGCGCGATCCTCGCCGCGATGCTGGCCGGTGGCGTCCGCCCCGAGCAGCTGCGCGACCACCAGCGCGGCGTGCCGGTCACCGAGGGACCGCTGGCCGGGACGGCCTTCGACTACGACACCGCCGTCGGCGGCGCCCTGCCGCCCCGCCCCCGGGCCGGGATCGGCTCGCCGGGCCTGCTGCGCGACGCCGTCCGGCACCCGAGCGAGTACCCGCTGCTGACCATGGTCTCGGCGATCGCCCCGCACGGCCGGGGCTCGCTGGCGCCGGTCGGCGAGCTGGTGCGCGGCCTGCTCGGTGACGGCGGCCTCCCCGGCGACGGCGCACCGCTCGGCCCCGGCCCCGGCCCGACGGCGCCCGGCACCGGGGCCTCACCGTTGCGGGTGGTGGCCGTGGACTACCGCAGCGGCCGCCGGGTGGTCTTCGGCGACCCGGGTGCCCCGGCCGTCCCGGTGCCCGACGCCGTGATGGCCTCCTGCGCGATCCCCGGCTGGTTCGCGCCGGTGCGGCTGGACGGCTCGGCGTACGTGGACGGCGGCTGCTGGTCCGCCACCAACGCCGACCTGATGCTCGGCCGGGGGCTGGACGAGGTGTACGTGCTCGCCCCGATGGCCCTGCGGCTGGACCGCCCGGCGGGCCGGGCCGGGCGGGAGGACGGCGCCGCCCCCGGGCGCGGCCGGGACACCGTGGCCGCCCTGCGGGAGTGGCGCGACCGGGACCGCCCGCGCGGCGTGCTGGCCCAGCTGGTGAGCCGCTACCGCCGCGCCGTCACCCGGCAGCTGCTGCGCGAGGCCGCCCTGCTGCGGGCCGAGGGCGTCCGGGTGCGGCTGCTCGCGCCGTCCCCGGCGGACCTCGCGGTGACGGGCCCGAACATGATGGACCCGGCCCGCCGGGGTGCCGTCCTGGAGAGCGCCCTGCGCACCAGCCGGGAGGCGCTCGGCTGCCGGCTCGGCCCCGGCGGCGAGCGCCCGCCGGCGGACCGGAGGTGATCGGGGGCGGTCCGGCGGAGCTTATTCTTGGGGCGCTGGAGAATCTGTGCCGCTGGACGAACCCCGCTGGACGAACCGGAGAGTGCCCCCGATGCGCGTGTACGTGCCCACCACCCTGGCCGGCCTGGCGGCGGCGCACGAGGGCGGCGCCCTGGACCAGTCCGCCGCGTACGCGGTGACGCCCGCGCTGCGCGAGTGGTACGTCAGCGACGACCTGGAGGAGCTGGAGTACGCGGCGCTGAACCGGGCCGCGCAGTCCTCGCTGCGGCTGCTGGCCGCCGACCCGCAGGCCCCGTGCCGCCGCGTGGTGGTGGCCCTGGACGTGGCGGACGCCTCGGTCCGGCCGTTCCCCGGCGACGAGTACCAGGACCAGGCCTCGCTCGGCCGGGTGGTGCTGGCCGGCCCGGTGCGGCTGGCCAAGGCGGCCTCGGTGCACGCCGACGTGGCCGACGACGAGGTGGTCACGGACGTGGCCGCCGCGGTGGCGGCGGTGGCCGCGGCCGACGCCGGCGACCAGGACGCCCAGTTCACCGTGGACGGTGCCGAGGACCACGACCTGCTCTGGTACGCGACCCAGGAGATCCCCTCCCTGCTCGGGTGAGTTCCGTCCTACCGGCGTGTCGTCCGGCCGGGTTACCGTTTCACCCCGTGCGCACTCACATCGTTTGGGACTGGAACGGCACGCTCTTCCACGACATGGAGGCGGTGCTCGGGGCGAGCAACGCCGCCTTCGCGACCATCGGCATCGGGCCGATGAGCCTCCAGGAGTACCGCGAGCAGTACGAGATCCCGATCCCCCGCTTCTACCAGCGCCTGCTCGGCCGGATGCCCTCCACGGAGGAGTGGCTGAGGCTCGACGACGCGTTCCACGACCGCTACCGGGAGCTCAGTGCCGCCTGCGGGCTGACCGAGGGCGTGCGCGAGCTGATGGACGGCTGGCGGGAGGCCGGGAACAGCCAGTCGCTGCTGTCGATGTACGAGCACGACGCACTGGTGCCGCTGGTCGACACCTTCGGCCTGACCGGCGGCTTCCTGCGGGTGGACGGCCGCAGCGGCCCGTCCGGCGGGCAGAAGGCGGAGCACCTGGCCCGGCACCTGACCGCGCTCGGCGAGCGGGTGGACCCGGCCCGTACGGTGCTGATCGGCGACGCCGCGGACGACGCCCTGGCGGCGCTGGGCGCGGGCGCCCACGCGGTGCTGTACACCGGTGGTTCGCACACCCGGGAGAAGCTGGAGCCGGTCGGCGTCCCGGTGGTGGACAGTCTGGCCGAGGCGGTCGAGCTGGCCGGCCGGATCGCCGGCTGACCCCCCGGGGAGGCCCCGGCGGCGGGCGGACGTGGCGGGCGCCACGTCCTTCGTCCGCGTGTCTGAACGGGCGGATCGCGCCCCGGCTGGTCAGGCTGGTGTCACACCCGACCAGCCTCCAGGACGGAGCCGCCATGCCCATCGACGCAGTCACCGAGGTGCCGGTGCCGGTCAACGAACCGGTGCGGACGTACGCGCCGGGCAGCCCGGAGCGGGAGCGGCTGGTGCGGCGGCTGGACGAGCTGGCGGCCGAGCAGGTGCCGCTGCCGATGACCATCGGCGGCGAGCAGCGCTTCGGCGGCGGCGAGCGGATCGAGGTCGTCCAGCCGCACCACCATGCCGCCAAGCTGGGCGTGCTCGGCAACGCCACCCGGGAGGACGCCCGGGCGGCGGTGGACGCGGCGCTGGCCGCCGGGCGGCAGTGGCGCTCGCTCTCCTTCGACGACCGCGCGGCGGTCTTCCTGCGCGCCGCCGACCTGCTCGCCGGCCCCTGGCGGGACACGCTCAACGCGGCCACGATGCTCGGCCAGTCCAAGACGGCGCAGCAGGCCGAGATCGACTCCGCCTGCGAGCTGATCGACTTCTGGCGGTTCAACGTCCACTTCGCCCGGCAGATCCTGGCCGACCAGCCGATCTCCTCGCCCGGCGTGTGGAACCGCACCGACCACCGCCCGCTGGAAGGTTTCGTCTACGCGGTCACCCCGTTCAACTTCACCGCGATCGCCGGCAACCTGCCCACCGCCCCCGCGCTGATGGGCAACACGGTGGTCTGGAAGCCCGCGCCGACCCAGACCCTGGCCGCGTACCACCTGATGCGGCTGCTGGAGGCGGCCGGCCTGCCGCCCGGGGTGGTCAACCTGGTGACCGGCGACGGGCTCCAGGTCTCCCCGGTGGCGCTGGCCGATCCGGCGCTCGCCGGGCTGCACTTCACCGGGTCGACCGCGACCTTCCGGCACCTGTGGCAGACCATCGGCGCCAACATCGGCGGCTACCGCACGTACCCGAGGATCGTCGGCGAGACCGGCGGCAAGGACTTCCTGCTGGCCCACCGCTCGGCCGACCCGGAGATCCTCAAGGCCGCGCTGATCCGCGGCGCCTTCGAGTACCAGGGCCAGAAGTGCTCGGCGCTCTCCCGCGCCTACCTGCCGCGCAGCCTCTGGCAGCGGATCAAGGACGACTTCCTGGCCGAGGTGGACGCGCTCGCGGTGGGCGACGTGACCGACCTGTCCAACTTCATGGGCGCCCTGATCGACCGGCGGGCCTTCGAGAAGAACCGGGACGCCATCGAGCGGGCGAAGGCCGATCCGACGGTCGAACTGGCGGCCGGCGGTCAGTACGACGACGCGATCGGCTGGTTCGTCCGGCCGACCGTGCTGGTCTCCTCCGACCACCGGGGCGAGATCTTCCGGAAGGAGTACTTCGGCCCGATCCTCGCCGTCCACGTCTACGAGGACTCCCGCTGGGACGACGTCCTCCGCCGGGTCGACGGCGGCGCCCCGTACGGCCTGACCGGCTCGGTGATCGCGCAGGATCGTTACGCCATCGCCCAGGCCGTCGAGGAGCTGCGCTTCGCCGCGGGGAACTTCTACATCAACGACAAGCCCACCGGCGCCGTCGTCGGCCAGCAGCCCTTCGGCGGCGGCCGGGCCTCCGGCACCAACGACAAGGCGGGCGCCGCGCAGAACCTGCTGCGCTGGACCTCGGCCCGGTCGATCAAGGAGACCTTCGTCCCGCCGACCCACCACGGACACCCGCACATGGGCTGAGAGTGAACACCGGGCTCCGGTTTGGACATGCTGTCCAGGACGGACCCGAGTTCCTGCGGGTTTGCGCCTACCTGTCCCTGTGCACCTTCGATTGATCCGGTTAGGCTGGCTGGCGTCGTCGGGTGGCTGCAGGACGAACGTGTCGTCCTACCCGCTGGGAGGGCGTTTCATGCGTGCCATGAGCCCCTTTCAGTCGGACGGTGCGGCAGGATTGCGGTGACCCGTCGGTGTACATCCACACACCACCGAGTCACGCAACGGCGCGCGACAGGAGCCAAGAAGTCATGCAGACCAAGCTGGACGCAGCCAAGGCCGAACTGCTCAAGAAGGCAGCCGCAGCCGCTGAGAACAGCCAGGTGGGGGGAGCGGCGCCGGGAGAGGGCCTGAGCAACGGCGCTCTGACCGCGTACCTGCACCACTACTACCTCCACACCGCGCCCGAGGACCTGCTCGACCGGGACCCGGTCGACGTGTACGGCGCGGCCGCCTCCCACTACCGCCTGGGCCTCAAGCGCCCCCAGGGCACCGCCGAGGTGCGGGTCCACACCCCCTCGGTCGAGGAGAACGGCTGGTCCTGCGGCCACACCGTGGTCGAGGTCGTCACCGACGACATGCCCTTCCTGGTCGACTCCGTCACCAACGAGCTGTCCCGCCAGGACCGCGCGATCCACATCGTGATCCACCCCCAGCTGCTCGTCCGCCGTGACATCACCGGCAAGCTGCTGGAGATCCTGGACGTGGACGCCTGCTCCCGCAGCCAGGCCGCCGGCACCGAGTGGCCCGCCGACGCGACCGTCGAGTCGTGGATGCACATCGAGATCGACCGCGAGACGGACCGCGAGGACCTGCGCACCATCGAGGCCGACCTGCGCCGCGTGCTCGGCGACGTCCGCGAGGTCGTCGAGGACTGGGGCAAGATGCGCGAGAGCGCGCTGCGCCTGGCCGACGAGCTCGCCGAGCAGCCCCCGGCCGGCCTGCCCGAGCAGGAGGTCGGCGAGGCCTGGGAGCTGATGCGCTGGCTCGCCGACGATCACTTCACCTTCCTCGGCTACCGCGAGTACGACCTGGTCGAGCACGAGGGCGAGGAGGTCCTCAGGGCCGTCGCCGGGACCGGCCTCGGCATCCTGCGCTCCGACCCGCACAGCCACGACGACGCCCACCACGCGGTCAGCGAGGCCTTCGGCCGGCTCTCCGCGCCGGTGCGCGCCAAGGCCCACGAGAAGAAGCTGCTCGTCCTGACCAAGGCCAACAGCCGTGCCACCGTGCACCGCCCGGCCTACCTGGACTACGTCGGCGTGAAGAAGTTCAACGCCGCCGGCGAGCCGATCGGCGAGCGCCGCTTCCTCGGCCTGTTCTCCTCCGCGGCCTACACCGAGTCGGTCACCCGCATCCCGGTCGTGCGCCGCAAGGTCCAGGCCGTCCTGGAGGAGTCCGGCTTCTCCAGCGAGAGCCACGACGGCCGCGACCTGCTCCAGATCATGGAGACCTTCCCGCGGGACGAGATCTTCCAGACCCCGGCCTCCGAGCTGCTCTCCATCGCGACGAGCGTGCTCTACCTCCAGGAGCGCCGCAAGCTGCGGCTCTTCCTGCGCCAGGACGAGTACGGGCGCTACTTCTCGGCCTTCATCTACCTGCCGCGCGACCGCTACACCACGCGCATCCGGCTGCTGATCACCGACATCCTCAAGGAGGAGCTGAACGGCGCCACCATCGACTACACGGTGTACGCCACCGAGTCGGTGCTGACCCGCCTGCACTTCGTGGTCCGGGTCGCCCCGGGCACCGAGCTGCCCCAGCTCACCGACACGGACATCGAGCGGATCGAGAACCGCCTGGCCGAGGCCGCCCGGTTCTGGATGGACGGCTTCCACGACCAGCTGCACGTCGAACTGGGCGAGGAGAAGGCCGCCGAGCTCGGCCACAAGTACGCCAACGCCTTCCCCGACGGCTACCGCGCCGACTTCCCGCCGCGCACCGCCGTCGCCGACATCAAGCAGATCGAGTCGCTGCACGGCGAGGGCGACTTCCGCCTGAACCTGTACCAGCCGGTCGGCGCCGGCGACGACGAGCGCCGCTTCAAGATCTACCGGGTCGGCGGCCCGATCTCGCTCACCGAGGTCCTGCCGGTGCTCCAGCGCCTGGGCGTCGAGGTGCTGGACGAGCACCCGTACGCGCTGCGCCGCTCCGACGGCACCACCGCGTGGGTCTACGACTTCGGCCTGAAGCTGCGCGAGGCCACCGAGCTCACCGACGAGGCACGCGAGCGCTTCCAGGAGACCTTCGCCGCCACCTGGACCGGCCGTGCCGAGAACGACGGCTTCAACGAGCTGGTGCTGACCGCCGGGCTGACCTGGCGCCAGGCGATGATGCTGCGCGCGTACGCCAAGTACCTGCGCCAGGCGGGCTCCACGTTCTCCCAGGACTACATGGAGGACGCGCTCCGCAACAACACCCACACCACCCGGCTGCTGGTCAACCTGTTCGAGGCCCGGCTGAGCCCGAGCCACCGCTCGGGCGCCCTGGAGCTGACCGAGGGCATCCTGGAGGAGCTGTCCGGCGCCCTCGACGAGGTCGTCTCGCTGGACGAGGACCGCATCCTGCGCTCCTTCCTGAACCTCATCAAGGCCACCCTGCGGACCAACTTCTTCCAGCACGCGGCCTCCGGCGACTGGCACTCCTACGTGTCGATGAAGTTCGACCCGAAGGCCATCCCGGACCTGCCGGCCCCGCGCCCGGCGTTCGAGATCTGGGTCTACTCGCCCCAGGTCGAGGGCGTCCACCTGCGCTTCGGCAAGGTCGCCCGCGGCGGCCTGCGCTGGTCCGACCGGCGCGAGGACTTCCGCACCGAGATCCTGGGCCTGGTCAAGGCGCAGATGGTCAAGAACACCGTCATCGTCCCGGTCGGCGCCAAGGGCGGCTTCGTCGCCAAGCAGCTGCCGGACCCGGCGGTCGACCGCGACGCCTGGCTGGCCGAGGGCGTCTCCTCGTACAAGACCTTCATCTCGGCGCTGCTCGACATCACCGACAACCTGGTCGGCGGCGAGGTCGTGCACCCGGCCGACGTGGTCCGCCACGACGAGGACGACACCTACCTGGTCGTCGCCGCCGACAAGGGCACCGCGACCTTCTCGGACATCGCCAACGGCGTCGCCGAGTCCTACGGCTTCTGGCTGGGCGACGCGTTCGCCTCCGGCGGCTCGGCCGGCTACGACCACAAGGGCATGGGCATCACCGCCCGCGGCGCCTGGGAGTCGGTCAAGCGCAACTTCCGCGAGCTGGGCCACGACACCCAGACCGAGGACTTCACCGTCGTCGGCATCGGCGACATGTCCGGTGACGTCTTCGGCAACGGCATGCTGCTCAGCGAGCACATCCGCCTGGTCGCCGCCTTCGACCACCGCCACATCTTCCTCGACCCGAACCCGGACGCGGCCGTCTCGTACGCCGAGCGCCGCCGCCTGTTCGAGCTGCCGCGCAGCTCCTGGGACGACTACGACCGGTCGCTGATCTCGGCCGGCGGCGGGGTCTTCCCGCGCAGCGCCAAGTCCATCCAGCTGACCCCGCAGGTCCGGGCGGCGCTGGGCGTCGAGGCGACCAAGCTGACCCCGGCCGAGCTGATGCGGGCCGTCCTCCAGGCCCCGGTCGACCTGTTCTGGAACGGCGGCATCGGCACCTACGTCAAGGCCTCCTCCGAGACCAACGCCGAGGTCGGCGACAAGTCCAACGACGCCATCCGCGTCAACGGCGAGCAGGTCCGGGCCCGGGTCATCGGCGAGGGCGGCAACCTGGGCTGCACCCAGCTCGGCCGCATCGAGTACGCGGCCACCGGCGGCCCGGAGGGCGTCGGCGGCTGGATCGACACCGACGCGATCGACAACTCCGCCGGTGTGGACACCTCGGACCACGAGGTCAACATCAAGATCCTGCTCAACCAGGTCGTCGCCGAGGGCGACATGACGGTCAAGCAGCGCAACGCCCTGCTGGCCGAGATGACCGACGAGGTCGGGCACCTGGTGCTGCGCAACAACTACGCGCAGAACGTGGTGCTGGCCAACGCCGTCGCCCAGGCGCACAGCATGGTCAACGTGCACGCCCGGATGATCAGCCGCTTCGAGTCGGCCGGTCAGCTGGACCGGGGGCTGGAGTTCCTGCCCGCCGAGCGCCAGATCCGTGAGCGCCAGCAGAACGGCCGCGGCCTCTCGCAGCCCGAGCTGTCCGTCCTGCTCGCCTACACCAAGATCATCCTGGCCGAGGAGCTGCTCGCCACCGAGCTGCCGGACGACCCGTTCTTCCGCGCCTCGCTGCACGAGTACTTCCCGAGCGCGCTGCGGGCGAAGTTCGCCGACGCGATCGACAACCACGCGCTGCGCCGCGAGATCATCACCACGCTGATCGTCAACGACACGATCAACCGCGGTGGCTGCACCTTCGCCTTCCGCCTGAAGGAGGAGACCGGCGCGACCTACGAGGAGATCGCCCGGACGCACACCGCCGCGCGGGCCGTCTTCGACCTGGAGCCGATCTGGGCCGAGATCGAGGACCTGGACAACAAGGTCCCGGCCCGGGTGCAGACCAAGATGCGCCTGCACTCGCGGCGCCTGGTCGAGCGCGCCACCCGGTGGATGCTCAACAACCGCCGCCAGCCGCTCGACATCGCCGGCACCATCGAGTTCTTCCACGACCGGGTCAACCAGGTCTGGGCCTCGCTGCCCAAGCCGCTGCGCGGCGAGGACCTGGCCTGGTTCGAGTCGGTGTACGGCGAGCTGGCCGCGGCCGGGGTGCCGGAGGAGCTGGCCACCCGGATCGCCGGCCTCTCCTCGGTCTTCCCGACCCTGGACATCGCCGAGGTCGCGGACCGCTCCGGCAAGGACGTCGCCGAGGTCGCCGACCTCTACTACGACCTGGGCGACCGGCTCCAGATCTCGCACCTGCTCGACCGCATCATCGAGCTGCCCCGCACCGACCGCTGGTCGTCGATGGCCCGGGCCGCGATCCGCGAGGACCTCTTCGCGGCGCACGCGGCGCTGACCGCCGACATCCTGGCCTGCGGCCCCGAGGCCGCCACCCCGGAGGAGCGGTACAACGCCTGGGCCGAGCTCAACTCGACCCTGCTGAACCGCGCCCGCACCACCCTCGACGACATAAGGGGTTCGGACAACTACGAGCTGTCCAGCCTCTCGGTCGCGATGCGCGTCATCCGCACCCTGCTGCGCACCGGTTCGATGCGCTGACGGACGGCTACGACGAAGGGGCCCGCGTCCACGGACGCGGGCCCCTTCCGCGTTCCCGGCGCCCGCCGCCGCCCGGTCCCCGCGGCCGTTCTCCGGGAGGCCGCGAAATTCCGGAGCGTGACGGCGGAACCACTCTGCGCGTGAACCGGGAAGTGCGCGGGATGTGTCCCTGCGGTTAACGCGGCATCACAAACTCCGCCATTTGGCACCAGAGTTCCCGACAGGTCGTGGAATTTCGCCCCAACTGCCCTTTTTGGCATCTGTTCTGACATGGCATGAGTTGCAGTAGGCTGACTCCGCGATAGGCGTCGCCGCAGGTCTCGTGCCGGAAAGCACCTCGATGTGAGTGTCATCGGGTGCCTTTCGGAGGAGCTCCAGGCCGCCAGTCCCATTCGCGCTTCGGAGCCCGGACCGGCTCCACGCGATGCCACCTGAAGAGAGTTTCATGACGTCATTTGTGCAGGAACCCTTTTTCTGGGTCTTCATCGTGGTGATGCTCGCAGCCGTCGGAGCGGCCCTCCAAGCCCGCAGGACGAACCTCGCCCTGCGGCGGCGCAACGCCTCCCTGGAGGAGGAGAGCGCCCAGGCGCAGAGACAGCGCGACGAGTTCGCCGTGCTGCACGACCGGCTGCGGGGCCAGCACGCCTCCGAGCTGACGGCCGTCCGCCGGGACGCCGAGGAGGACACCAAGGCCGTCCTCAAGGCGGCGATGCGGACCCTGCAGGGCTTGGCCGACGAGCAGCAGATCGTCATCGACAAGGTGCAGCGGAAGTACGGCGACAGCCCGCAGATCCTCGCCGACCTGATGACGATCGACCACACGAACAGCCAGTTCGGCCGGCGTGCCCAGGGCATCGCGGTGCTCTGCGGCGGCTGGCTGGGCCGCCGCGAGAGCGTCGCCTCGGTCTTCGACGTGGTCCGCAGCGCCCAGGGCCGGATCAGGCACTTCGACCGGGTGCGGATCCACTCCCGGGTCAGCGTCTCGCTCGCCAGCAAGGTCGTCGAGCCGGTCGCCGTCGTCCTGTCCGAGCTGCTCGCCAACGCGACCAACTACTCCGCCCCCGACACCCCCGTCGAGGTCAGCGTCCAGGCCGTCCCCACCGGCGTCTGCCTGATCATCGACGACGCCGGCCTCGGCATGGGCCAGGAGGAGAAGGACCGCGCGTCGCTGCTCCTGAACCCGGGCGCGCCGATCAGCCTCACCAGCCTGGGCAACCCCCCGAAGTTCGGCTTCGCCGTCTCCGGCATGCTGGCCGCGCGCTACGGCTTCCGGGTCTCCGTCGACTCCGTCTCCCCGTACGGGGGCGTGCGGGCCGTGGTGCTGCTGCCGGCCGAGCTGCTCAGCAGCGAGGTCGCGGCCCCGCCCGTCGCCGAGCACAACGGCTACCCCGACTACCAGGCCGCGCCGGCGGAGCAGCCCGCGCAGCCCTGGACGCCGGCCGCCGGCCAGCGGCTCGTGTCGCTGTCCGAGCCGACGGCGCAGCTGGCCCCCGTGCCCGGCCCGCCCGTCGCGGTGGCCGGGACGGAGACGACCGCGGACGGGCTGCTGCCCAGGCGCCGCCGCCAGCGCCCGGTGTCGGTCGTCCCCGCTCCGCAGGAGCACGGCCGGGCCGAGGAGCCGCTGCGCGGCACCGGCCAGCACACGCCGTCCCGCCTCGGCGCGTTCCAGCGCGGCACGCTGTCCGGGCGCAACACCATGAACACGGAAGGAACCGAGATCCAGTGAGCCGCGATCTTTCCTGGGTGCTCAACGACGTACTCCAGGTCCCCGGCGCCCGGCACGCTATCCTCGTCTCCGCCGACGGCCTCCTGCTCGAAAGGTCCAGCGGGATAGGCCGCGACGAGGCGGAGACCAACGCCGCCGCGATGAGCTCGATGCAGTCGCTGAGCCGCGCGGTCGCCCCGTTCGTCGGCGGAGGCGGCGGAGGCGGCGGGGTCTGGCGCCAGACCCTCCTGGAGTACGACCACGGCTGGATCTTCCTCATCGCCGCCGGCAGCGGCGCGTACCTGGCCGCCTCCACCGCCCCCGACGTCGACATGGAGGCGATGTCCTTCCGGATGCAGCAGCAGGTCGGCGCACTCGGGCGGGCGATGTCGGCGGCGCCGCGCCAGAGCACGCTCAGCGGCTCATGACGGGCGGCGAGGAACAGCGGGTCAGCGGCGGCTTCATCCGCTCCTACGTCATCACCGGCGGGCGCGAATTACCGGATGCGGACGACCTGTCTCTGATCACCCTGGTCACCGTCGCGCCCGAGCAGCACCTCCCCGGCCTGCCGAGCCCGGAGACCCGCGCGATCTGGGAGCTGTGCTCCGGCGGCTACCTCTCGGTGGCCGAGGTGTCGGCCCGGCTGGAGCTGCCGGTCGGAGTCGTGAGGCTGCTGCTGACGGACCTGATCCGTGAGGGGCGGCTGCTGCGGCGGTCCGCTCCGCCGCCGGCCCAGGCTCCGGACCCGAGACTTCTAGAGAAGGTACTGCATGGACTTCAACGCCGGTTCGCCTGAGGACATCTACGTCCCGGGCGCGGTGACGACCGCCGTCAAGATCCTGGTCGTCGGGCACTTCGCGGTCGGCAAGACGACGCTCATCGGAGCCCTGTCGGAGATCGCCCCGCTGAGCACCGAGGAGAGCATGACGCAGGCGTCCGTCCGCGTCGACGACCTCCGCGGCGCACCGGACAAGAAGACCACGACCGTCGCCCTGGACTTCGGCCGGCTGACGCTCGGCGACGACCTGGTGCTGTACCTGTTCGGCACGCCGGGCCAGCAGCGGTTCATGCAGCTCTGGGAGGACATGGCGAGGGGCGCGCTGGGAGCGCTGCTGCTGGCCGACCCGACCCGCCTCGCGGACACCTTCCCCGTCATCGACCTGATCGAGCAGTACGGCCTGGAGTACGCGGTGGCGGTCAACAGCTTCGACCGGCAGAGCGACTACACCGAGGACCAGCTGCGCGAGGCGCTCGACCTGCTGCCGCACACCCCGGTGGTGTTCTGCGACGCGCGGGACCAGCGCTCCTCGGCCAACGCCCTGCTGACGCTCGTCCGGCACCTGCTCGACCGCGCCTCCTGACTTCCCCCACGCCTTCCTCCCCTCACGTCTCCCCGGTCCCCGCCCGGGGGCCACCTCCAAGGAACGACCCATGGAATCTCTGCAGCGCCCCGTCCCGCAGTCGCCTCCGCCGGGCTGCCCGATGCACGCCGGCGTGAGCACACCGCTCTACGGGGAGATGTTCTCGGCCGACCCCGGCGCGGTGTACGACAAGCTGCGCGCCAACGGTCCCGCCGCACCGGTGGAGTTGGCGCCGGGGGTGGACGCCACCCTGGTCACCTCGCACGAGGCGGCGCTGCGGGTGCTGCAGAACCCGGGGATGTTCGCCCGGGACTCGCGGCGCTGGGCGGCGCTGAACGAGGGCCGGGTGCCGATGGACAGCCCCGTCCTGCCGATGATGTTCTACCGCCCCAACTGCCTCTTCACCGACGGCGCCGAGCACCTGCGGCTGCGCAAGGCCGTCACCGAGAGCCTGGAACGTCTCAACGACAACCGGCTCAACCGGCACGTCGAGCGGATCGCCGGCTACCTGATCGACCAGTTCAGCGCGCTCGGCCGGGCCGACCTGCTGAACGACTACGCCAAGCTGCTGCCGCTGCTGCTGTTCAACCAGCTGTTCGGCTGCCCGGCCGACATCGGCGACCGGCTGACCCGCAGCATGTCCGCGCTCTTCGACGGCCTCGACGTGATCCAGGCCAACGAGGAGCTGACCTCCTGCCTGATGGACCTCGTCGCGCTCAAGCGCCGCCAGCCGGGCGACGACATCACCTCCTGGCTCATCCAGCACCCGGCCGGCCTGCGGGACGAGGAGCTCAAGGACCAGCTGGTCATGCTGATGGGCGCCGGCGTGGAGCCCGAGCGCAACCTCATCGGCAACGCGCTGCTCCTGCTGCTGTCCGGCGAGGGCGGCTCCGGGCTGCGCATCGAGGACGCCCTCGACGACGTGCTGTGGAACAACCCGCCGATCGCCAACTACGCGACGCACTACCCGATGCAGGACCTCAACCTGGGCGGCGTCCCGATGGACGCCGGCAGCCCGGTGGTGATCAGCTTCGCCGCCGCCAACACCGACCCGGCGCTGACCGACGCCCGACTGACCCTCAGCAAGGGGGCCCACCTGGCCTGGGGCGCCGGCCCGCACGCCTGCCCGGCCAAGTCCCCGGCCCAGCTGATCGCCCTGAGCGCCATCGAGTGCCTGCTCAACGCGCTGCCGGACGTCACGCTCGCGGTGCCCGCGGAGAGCGTGGAGTGGCGGCCGGGCCCGTTCCAGCGCGGCCTGGTCTCGCTCCCGGTGCGGTTCAGCCCGGTGGCCGCCCGCACCGCGGCGCCGGTCGTGGACGCCGCCCCGGCTCCGTCGCACGGCGGCGCCGAGCAGCAGGCGCAGGCGTACCCGCAGGCCGCCGCCGGCGGGCCCGCCCGGGCTCCGCAGAAGAAGGGCTGGTGGAGCTCCTTCCTGGACGTCTTCCGGCTCTGAGGCGCCCCGGGGCCCGCCCGGCCCCGGGTTCCGATGGCCGCCCGGCCCCGTTCCCCCAGGGGAGCGGGGCCGCGGTCCGTCGCGCCCCGGTTTCGGGAGCACGGTCCGTCGCGCCGTCAAGAGTCCTTCGGCCGACGCGAGGTGAATGGTGTGCGACACGCGTTCAGTACGTGACGGGGGCAACACGGATCGATGCTTGAGCGCGCTGGTGCTGGGTAGTACGCCGCCGTACTGCCCGCCCGCGCGTTGAAGGAGCCCCGTGTGACCGCCATGTTGGAAGCCCGCCCCGCGGATCCGGAGCGTCCTGACGGAAGGGCCGACCGCCGGGCCGCCGTCCCGCTGCTGCGCAGGCTCCGGTCGGCCGAGGGGCTCGCCGACCCGAGCCCCGTCTACGACGAGCTGCGGGCCATGGGCGACCTCGTCCCGGCACCCTGGGGCGGGTACCTGGTCACCGGTTACGAGGCGTGCGACCAGGTCCTGCGCGGCAGGACCTGGCTCGTCCCCGACTTCGCCTGGCAGGAACGGCAGAGCGGCACGGAGCGCTGGGAGGCCGTCGCCACCCAGGAGATGAGCCGCACCCTCTCCCGGCTCAACGCCCCCGAGCACACCCGGCAGCGGCGCAGCCTCGGCAGCCTCTTCGACCGGAACACCCTGCGCGACATGGTGCCGGAGATCGAGGCTGACGCCGCCGGGCTGCTGGACCGCCTGGCCGAGCGAATACGGACGGACGGCGAGGCGGACTTCGCCTCCGTGGTCGCCGAGCAGCTGCCGATCGGCACCATCGGGCGCTGGCTCGGCATCGCGCCGGAGGACTACCCGCACATCCTGTCGATGACCCACAACCAGGTGCACGCCCAGGAACTCCTGCCCACCAAGAGCCAGCTCGCCATCTCCGAGCAGGCCACCATGGAACTGCGCGAGTACTTCACCCGCCTCGTCCGGGAACGCCGCGACAACGACGGCGACGACGTGATCGCCGGCTGGATCCGCACCTGGGACGCGCTGGAGTCCGACCGCGAGGCCACCGACCGGATGGTCTACCAGCTCACCATGTTCGTCACCATCGCCTCGCTGGAGACCACGGCGACGCTGCTCTCCTCGCTGGTGTGGCAGCTGCTGCGGACGCCCGGCCGGTGGGACTGGCTGCGGGAGCACCCGGAGCACATCGACAAGGCGATCGACGAGGCACTGCGCTACGACCCGCCGATCCGCGTCAACAGCCGCGTCGCCGGCGAGGACACCGAGCTGGCCGGGGTGTTCCTGCCCAAGGACACCATGGTCCACGTGATGTACGGCGCGGCCAACCGCGATCCGCGCCGCAACCCGGACCCGCACACCTTCGACCCGCTCCGCCGGGGCACCCACCTCACCTTCGGCGGCGGCGCCCACTACTGCCTCGGCGCGGGCCTGGCCCGGCTGGAGGCGCGCGCCCTGCTCGGCCGGCTGCTGGAAGGCTTCCCCACCCTGCGGGCGGTGAGCCCGCCGGAGCACGCGCCCCGGATGGTCTTCCACCGGGTGACGTCCCTGAAGGTGGCCGCGTGAACCTCCCCCCGCAGGCCCCCCAGTACCCGCCGTACGCGATGCAGCCGCCGCCGTACGCGCCGTACCCGCCGGCACCGGCCGGCTGGTACCCCCAGGCCCCGCAGCCGGGGACGGCATCCGGTGCGGCGCCCGAGCCGGTGCCCGGCCACGCCCCGGTCGCCACCCCCGTCCCCGCCCCCGTCCCCGCCCCCGTCGCCGTCCCCGTCCCCGTCCGTACGGTCCGTGCCGAGCTCCGGGGAGCCGTGCTCCACGTCGAGCTGGACAGCCCGGACACCGGGAACGCCGTGACCTCGGCCATGCTGGACGAACTCCTCGTCCTCCTCGCCGTCCCCGACCCGGCGGTGCGGGTGATCGTGCTGTCCGCGGCCGGCCGGGACTTCTGCCTCGGCGGCGACCGCGACGAACTCTTCGCGGGCCTGGACGAGGATCCGACCGGCGGCCGGATACGGAGCTACGGGGACAAGGCCCGCCGGGTCTGCGACGCCCTCACCAACAACCCCGCCGTCACCATCGCCCGGGTCCAGGGCCGGGCGACCGGCGCCGGCTTCGCCCTGGCGCTCGCCTGCGACCTGCGGGCCGGCGCCGACAACGCCGTCTTCCGGCTGCCCGAACTGGCCCTGGGGCTGCCCGTCGCCTGGGGCGGCCTGCTGCCCCGGCTGCTCCACGAGGTCGGCGCGGCCCGGGTCCGCGAGATCATCCTCACCGGCCGCCCGGTCGGCGCGGTGGAGGCGCGGGAGCTCGCCATCCTGCAGCGCGTCGTCCCGGAGCAGGAGCTGGACGGGATCGTGGACGAGCTGGCCCGGCCGATCACCCGCCGCTCCGAGGCCGCCCTGCGGGTCACCAAGACGCTGCTCGCCTCCCACGCGTCCGCCACCAGGCTGGCCGACGCCGCGGTGCTCGACTCCGAGCTGATGGCCTCGGTCATCGCCGCCGCCCACTACACCCGCGGCCTCGCCGACCGGCCCCCGGCCGGCTGACCGGCCGGCCCCACCGGGCGGCGTACGCGGCTTCCGTGCGAAGCGGAGGGGTCCGGGCGCGGGCCCCTCCGGCAATCGGTAACCGGTTGTGAATACCACCCCGATGTTCGCTACTGTGTGCAATCGAACAAGGGGAGTGATCACGGTGGGGAAGACGCGCAACACCCGTGCGGCGACAGCGGTTCTGACGGTTGCTCTGGTCGTGGCCGGTGCGGCGGCCTGCGAGGGGGACAAGGGCGGTGCCGCCGCGGCGAGCACGCCGCCGCAGCCCTTCGGCGCCGGCGGCTACCGCGGACTGCAGCTGTCGATGACCAAGGACGAGGCGCTCGCCTCCGGGGCGCTGGAGGCGGCGCCGGTCTCGGTGCTCAACGGCTGCACCGACTACGTGTACAAGGGCGGCCCGGCGCCGGACCCGGTCCGGATGGCCACCGAGAAGGAGGCCCACGAGAAGGCCACCAAGGCGATGGCCAGGATGGACGAGATCAAGGCCAACCGGAAGCAGGTCCCGCCGCTGAAGCCCGGGGCGTCGCTGAAGGAGCTGCAGGAGTACAACAACCGCCTCCAGGAACTGATCGCGCAGGACGCCGTCGACCAGCGGGAGATCGCCGCGCTCGACAAGGACCTGGAGCTCGGCGCGCCCGCCCGCAAGGCCCGGGACCAGGCCTTCCTCGCCACCGGCCGGGTCAACTTCGGCACCACGGGCCTGCGCCAGGTGGTCGCCCCGGCGGACGCCCGTACCGCCGAGGGCGTCGGCGCCGGCTCGACCGAGGAGGAACTCAAGCAGGCCTACGCGGGCAAGGACCTCAAGCCGGCCGGGGACGGCAAGTTCGAGCTCCCGGCCGAGAGCGGCAACGGCGGGCCGGACTGGTTCTACGAGTTCACCATGGCGGAGGGCAAGGTCGCCGCCCTCGCCCTGGTCAAGCACAACACCTACTGCTCCTGAGCGGACGGCCGCGAGCGGACCGGCGCAGGCCCCGACGAACCACCGGGTTCGGCGGGGCCTGCGCCGTACCCGGCGGGAACCCGGCAGCTCGTGCGGACAGGTGGGGGACGTGGAACTGTCACAGCGAGCACGATTGAGGAGCGGGGACAAGTGGGCGTTCGGGGAGCTGTTCGATGAGACGGCGGACGACCTGTACCGGTACGCGGCACGGGTGCTGGGGGAGCGGGCGGCCGCCGAGGACGTCGTCCAGCTGACGTTCCTCGAAGCCTGGCGCCTGCGCGGCACGCTGCGGGAGGACGACGGGCCGGTGCGGCCCTGGCTGTTCGGGATCGCCGCCCACGTACTGCGCAACACGACCCGGGCCGCCCGGCGGCACCGGGCGGCGATGGCGCGGATACCCGACCGCGGCGTCCTGCCGGACTTCGCCGAGGAGTTGGTCGGGCGGCTCGACGACGACGCCCGGCTCGCCGCCGTCCGGCGGGCGCTGTCCGGGCTGCGGAAGGCCGAGCGCGAGGTGTTCGGACTCTGCGTCCTGGCGGGCCTGGACTACGAGAGCGCGGCCGAGGCACTCGGGGTGCCGATCGGCACGGTGCGCTCCCGGCTCTCGCGAGCCCGTACCAAGTTGCGCGCGCTGGCGGACGAGGAGCTCCGGGGCGGGCGGGAACTCCCGTCGGGCACCGGACAGGTACGGGGTGGCCGCAGCGGGGCGGCCAGGTCGACGACCCAGGGGAGGACCCGATGAACCCGATGAACGAGGACGAACTCCTGCCGACGCCCGAGGAGCCGGGGCTCTCCGCCGACCGCCGGCGGCAGCTGCGGGGGCACCTGATGAGCGAGTTCGCGCGCGGGCCGGTGGCCGCGCCCCGGCGGATCCGGCTCGGCTGGGTGGCCCTGCCCGCCCTGGCGGGCGGTCTGGCGCTGTCCCTGGTCCTGGTCGGCGGCGGGCAGCCGAGTCCGTCCACCGAGTCCAGCGGACCGGTCGCGGCCGTCGTCCTGAACCGCGCGGCGGCGGCCGTCGAGCAGCAGCCCGCCCCGGCGGCTCGCGGGGACCAGTTCATCTATGTGAAGAGCCTGGAGACGTGGAAGGAGGCAGGCGGCGAGGTGTCACGGACCCGGGAGGACTGGCTGTCCGTCGATGGCAGCAAGCGGGGACTGCTGCTCATCGACGGGCACCTGCCGAACCCCGGAGGAAGCGACGAGCACGGTGAGGCCGAACCCGTGCCGTACGACGGGAGGATCGGCAGCTACGCCTACGTCGCCGCCCTGCCGACCGACCCGGACGCGCTGCTGGCCAGGATCCACGCGGACACCGCAGGCCACGGGTCCAGCCCCGAAGCGGAGGCGTTCGAGACCGTCGGCGAGCTCCTGATGTTGCAGATCGCCCCGCCCGCCGTCAGCGCCGCGCTCTACCGGGCGGCCGCGAAGATCCCCGGCGTCACGGTGATCGACTCGGTGACCGACGGGGCCGGCCGCCCCGGCGTCGCCGTCGCACGCCGGGACATCGGCGGGAGGTCCGAGGCCCAGTGGATCTTCGACCGCGCCGACTACACCTTCCTCGGCGAGCGCACCGTCGCCCTCACCGACGGCGCGACCTTCAGGAAGGGCGACACCACCGGCCAGATGGCCGTCCTCGCCCGCGCCGTCGTCGACACGGCAGGCACCCGCCCGTAATCCGGCGGCGCCGGCTGTCCTCCTCCAGGACCGGCGTGCGAGCGACGGGGGCCGACCACCGTGCAGCCTGCCCGGTGCCGCTTCGGCTCAGCAGGAGCGGCAACGGGGGGCTTCCCGCACGAGAAGTCGGCCCGGCCGACTTCCCACGCCTCGCTCACCGCGCACGCGCTGAGCGTTCCCGCCTCAGCCGCCGACCGCCGTGGCGAGGGGCCCGCGCCCGCGCAGGGCCGCGCGGGCGCGGGCGACGCCGCCGGCGGTGGCTCCGGCTCCGCTGCCGACCGCGACGGTTCTCGTACCGCCCAGGCCGGCACAGGCGCGGCAGATGCCGGGGTGGGGCACCGGGTCGTGGCAGCGGCCGCATTCGGCGTACGAGGCGGGCGGCGCGGGCGGGTCCTCGGGGTCTTCCGGCGGCAGCTTGCGTCGGAGGCGGTCGCGGAGGATCGCCGCCGGCGAGTGCACCCGCTGCGGCAGCCCGGGCAGCAGCGCCTGCGCCAACTCGGCCTCGCCGCAACCCCGTTCCAGCCACTGCGCGACGAGCGGCGCCAGCGCCAGCGCCTCGGCCTCGCCCAGGCGCAGGCGGGGTTCGGGGCGGAGGACCCGGAACAGGGTGGCCACGGCCGCCCGCGTCCCTTCATCCGGGAGGGTGGGTTCTTGCCCCTGGTCCTTTACGGGAGGAGTGACAGCGCCGCCGGTACTCCCTCCACCGGAGTCCGGGCGGGGGACAGCCGGTGAGGGCTGCGGGGTGTCGAAGACGTGGACCACGGTCCGGATCGTCCCGTCGGGCATCCGGATCTTCTCGACCCGGTAGTACCCGGCGTCCTTCAGCTCCTTGAGCGCCCGCCGGATCGCGCCCCGCCCCTGCGGACTGCTGTCCGCCATCTGCCGCCCGTCCTCCCGCCACCCGTCGGGACGGGAGAGAAGATCGGCGAGGAGGCCGCGAGCGGTGTAACTGAGCCGACGGTCCTGCAACAGGCCGTTCGGCATGACGGTGAACGCGCGCCTGTGCACGCTACGATGAATCCGCATCTGGAGGTCTGACTCCTGGTGCCTGACCCCGGGGTGTTCCACCACCGCCGGGGTCTCCTATGTTCCGTTGATGATGCGGAAAGTAGCACACTGACTACGAAGAGTGCGAGCCGCTTGTGAGGGCCTTGGCAGGCGCGACGGGGCTCTGCATCACTTTCGGGTCAGACATTCGACCCGCGTCCGTAGCGCTCCCTCCAGTTCGATGTGCCTTCGTACGGGCGACCAGCAGGCCGTCGCACTCCAACTCGGTGCTGCTCGTCAGGTTCTCGGGCATGAGTCCTCCTTCGGAATCACGGGGCGGGCCGACTGACCAGCCCCGTCGTGGGTACAGCGATGGGTCCGTTGCCAGGACAAGCCGCTGGCAAGGAACCTCAGGTGCTTACGCCGCGTGGCTGTTGACCAGCGCGGCCACCCGCATCCCCCAAGCCCGCGTTGGGGCGGGAGGAAGTCTTGTCAGGCACTGGCTGGGACGACGTCCCGTGCCTTCGGGGCCGCGGCCCTCACCAGCGCGGTGAGTCGCTCGTCGCCCGAGACGGCGGCGGTGGTGCCGACCTCGAACCAGATCCGCTTTCCGGCGGGGTCCGGCTCGGAGCCCCAGTCCGTCGCGAGCGCGGCCACCAGGAACAGCCCTCGCCCGTCGGTGGCGTCGAGATCGATCCCGCCGGCAGCCGGGAGTTCGTGGCCGACGTCCGTCACCTCGACGCGCAGCCGTTCACCGTCCCAGGAGACGCATACGACGCACGGGGCGTGGGTGTGGGACACGGCGTTGGTGATCAGCTCGCTGGACAGCAACTCGACATCGCGGAGTGCGTCCTCCGCCAGCGGCAGGCCCCAACCGCGCACGGTCCGTATCACCCGCCGCCGGGCATCCGGCACGGCCTTGACACTGGGCAGCACACGAAAGCTGAACGGGGCGGGGGCAGTGGCCTGCCGGGTGGCGACGGACATGAGCGCGGACCTTTCACCGGGACGAGGTCGGCAGCGGGCCGATTCGCGCCGGGATTCACCCGGCAGGTATCTACGGAACCGCCTCCAACGCCGGTGAACCAGAGCAGAATTGAGGCGGCAACGAGGCATCCGTGCTGCAAACCCGGGCATGACCTGGCCTGTTACGGCTGCAGACGAACTGACGTACCTCTGGAGGACGCCGGATGACATCCAGGAGGTCCCGGCTGATCCAGCGCAGGGAGGTGGTTGGCCACACCCAGGAATCCCTGGCCGAAGCCCTCGGTGTGGACCGTACGACCGTAGGGCGATGGGAGGGCGGCAGGGGTACCCCGCAGCCCTGGATGCGGCCGAGGCTCGCCCGCGCCCTGAAGCTCTCGGTTGACCAGTTGGCCGACCTGCTGGAAGCACCCCCTGCATCCGCCGATGCAGTTCCACAGCCCGGCGAAGTCGGTGGCACGTCGCCGCCCCAACCTGCCCGGCACGGGGACCGCAGCACGGATCTCGTAGCGGCCGTGGCAGCCGACTCCACCGAGTCCGCGTTGTTCCTTCGCTTCGCGAGCGCCTCCAACGTGGACGACATGCTGCTCGAACAGATCGAAGCGGACATCGCAGCACTGGCAGAGGACTATGTCAGCAAGCCCGTGTCCGAGCTCTTCCACGACATCGGAATCCTTCGACGTGGTGTATTCGACCTGCTCCGAGGCCGTCAACATCCCTACCAGGCAAGCCATCTCTACTTGCAGGCCGGGCGCCTCTGCGGCCTGGCCGCCCACGCTGCTCTGGACCTCGGTCAGTACGCAGCTGCGGCCACGCAATCGCGAACGGCCTGGCGTTGCGCGGAGTCAGCCGGCCACAACGGTCTTCGAGCCTGGATTCGATCCGTCCAGTCGTTGATCGCCTACTGGCAGCAGGACCACTGCCAAGCCGCCGAGCTGGCGCGAGCCGGGCTGCCGTACGCGGACAGCGGGACGATCGCGGCCCGTTTGCTCAGCCTCGAAGCGCGGAGCACCGCCGCACTCGGCGACATGACGAGCGCGCTCCGAGCCGTGGAAGCTGCCGAAGCGGCGCGGAGCAGAGGAGCTACTGCGGATCTTCCGGGCGTGTTCACGTTCCCCGAGGCCAAGCAGTGGACCTACGCCGGCACCGCTCTCCTGGCCCTGGGCAGTCGACGCTACGTGAACCGCGCCATCGATGCCTCGTCCAGGGCCATCGCCCTGTACGAGTCCGCACCGCAGCAGGAGCGGTCCTCCGGTGACCTGCTGGCCGCCCGCCTTGACCTTGCCAACGCCCACCTCGCTCACGGCGACCTCGACGGGGTGCGGGAGAAGCTCTCGGCGGTGCTGGCTGTCGCACCGGACCGGCGGACGGCGAGCATCTCCACCCGCCTTCGGGCGCTGAGCGCCCGTCTTGCCGAGCCAGCCTATGCAGGCTCCCCGATCGTCCTGAGCCTCCGTGAGAATGTCAGAGAAGCCTGTTCTCGACCCGCACTCACGAACCCTCCGGAGCTGCCCCAGTGACGAGCAACAGCGCCCAGCAGGACGCCGCAGTCGCCGACGGAACTATCCTCGCGAGCAGTGCTTACGCCGACGGGCGCCACCTGGCCGCTCGCCAGTCGATCTACCAGTGGCAGCGGCCGCAGTACGATCTGCCCGGGATCGTTGTAGAGGAGCTGGCCGATGTCAGCGGCACCGTCATCGATGTCGGTTGCGGCAACGGGAAGTTCGTCAACCGTCTGCACAGGGACAGGCCAGACCTTCAGGTCGTAGGGATGGACATCTCGGCAGGCATCCTCGCCGACGTCGCGAAGCCGGTTCTGGTGGCCGACGCTCAGGCCCTGCCCTTCGGCGATGACAGCATCGACGCCGTGCTGGCTCTGCACATGCTGTATCACGTGAGCGACATCGCGGCCACAATCAAAAGACTGGCCCACGTCCTCCAGCCTGGTGGCGTGCTCATCGCCTCGACCAACAGCGACGCCGACAAGCAGGAGCTGGACCGGCTCTGGGCCAGGGCGGCAGGGGACGTCCTCGGGATTCCCGAGGGCCCGGCCCGGATCTCCCTCAGCTCCCGATTCTCCCTGGAGAAGGCCCCCGGCTACCTCGGTGCGGCGTTCGGGGGCATCAGAGTGCGGAAGCTGCCCGGTGTCATCGAGGTCACCGATCCTGCGCCGGTCGTCGCCCACCTGGCCTCCTACGAGTCATGGGCTGATCGGAGCGGCGTCCCGTTCCACGAGACCGTCAGCCGGGCAGCGGAGATCGTTGCCTCGGTGATCGCCACTGAGGGGACTTTCAAGATCTCCTGCCTCGGTGGCATCCTGACCTGTCGCCATTGAAGCAGGCATAAGGCACTCGCTCATGGCCGTGTGCAGGATCATCGGGACCGTGCCGAATGCCGATATTTCGTTTCGGGCGGGCTGCACCCACTCCTGGAGCTTCACCAGCTCCTCCTGGAGCCGCAGCAGCTCCCGCTCGTACGGCTTCCTCGCCAGCCTCTCCGGCTTCTCGGTCCGC